>CANQGC010000393.1 GCA_947600345.1 uncultured Clostridia bacterium | reverse complement strand
CCAGCGCCGCGTGCAGCGCCTCGGTGCGCTCCCGCAGGTCCGGGTAGAGGTACTTCGAGATCACGCGGCTGGGGATGCCCGCCCGCTCGGCGCGCTTCAGCGCGAAGGCGCCCTCGTGGTCGCTGACCACCAGCGCGAGCTCCCCCGAAGGAAGCTTGCCCGCCGCCTGGGCGTCGATCAGCGCCTGCAGATTCGTGCCGCCGCCGGAGACGAACACGGCGATCTTCGCCCTCATGCGAGGATCACCCGCTCTTCCGAGGCAACCACTTCGCCGATGGCGTAGGCCGCGACGCCCGCTTCGTTCAGTATGCGCAGCGCCTGGTCAGCCTCTTTGGCGGCGACCGTCGCCACCATGCCCACGCCCATATTAAATGTGTTGTACATGTCGCGCTCGGGGATGCCGCCCAGCTTCTGGATCATGCCGAACACGGGCAGCGGGCGAAGTGCCGCCTTGTCGATCTTCGCGGCCATGCCCTCGGGCAGGCTGCGCGGGATGTTCTCGTAGAATCCGCCGCCGGTGATGTTGCTGAGACCCTTCACGGTTACGGACTCAGCCAGCTTGAGCACGGGCTTCACGTAGATCGTGGTGGGCGTCAGCAGCGCCTCGCCGACGGTCATGCCCAGCTCGTCGGAGTACTGGCCGAGGTCGCGCTTCTCCACGTCGAACACCTTGCGGATCAGCGAGTATCCGTTGGAGTGCGGGCCGGAGGAG
The DNA here is from genome assembly GCA_947600345.1 of uncultured Clostridia bacterium. Taxonomy (GTDB): domain Bacteria; phylum Bacillota; class Clostridia; order Christensenellales; family Aristaeellaceae; genus SFTH01. The sequence goes on along the minus strand of CANQGC010000393.1, from coordinate 1,790 downwards.
GGCAGCGCGATTAGCGCGTCGCCCGGGCGGATGGCGGAGTTGTCGAAGATTTTGGCCTTGTCCACGATGCCGGTGGAGTAGCCGGCCAGGTCGTACTCGTCCTCGGGGTAGAAGCCGGGCATCTCGGCGGTCTCGCCGCCGATCAGCGCGCAGCCCGCCTGCACGCAGCCCTCGGCCACGCCGGAGACCACGGCCGCAATGCGCTCGGGCACGTTCCTCCCGCAGGCGATGTAGTCCAGGAAGAACAGCGGTTTCGCGCCGCAGCAGATGATGTCGTTGACGCACATGGCCACGCAGTCGATGCCCACGGTGTCGTGCTTGTCCATCAGGAAGGCGAGCTTCAGCTTGGTGCCGACGCCGTCCGTGCCGGAGACCAGCACAGGGCGCTCGATGCCCGTCAAATCGAGCTCGAACAGCCCGCCGAAGCCACCGATGCCGGAGATGGCGCCGGGGGTCTGGGTGCGGGCGATGGAGGACTTCATCAGATCCACGGCCCGGTATCCGGCGGTGATGTCCACGCCCGCCGCGCGATAGCTCTCACTGAAGCTCTTCATGCCTTTTTCGCCCCCTTGCGCTCAGAGATTCGATACTCAAACTTGGACTTGCCCGGGTCCTTCGGCGGCTCGACGGGGTAGTTGCCCGTGAAGCAGGCGTCGCAGAAGCCGCAGGAGTGCTCCGGAATCTTGAGCACGTTTTCGCAGCTGAGGAAGCCCAGCGTATCCACGCCGATGATCGTGGCGATGTCCTCGGTGGAGTACTTGCAGGCGATCAGGTTCTCCCGGCTGTCGATGTCGGTGCCGAAGTAGCAGGGATTCAAAAATTTCGGCGCGGAGGAGCGAAAGTGCACCTCGGTGGCCCCGGCGTTGCGCAGCAGCCGCACGATGCGCGCGCTGGTGGTGCCGCGGACGATGGAGTCGTCCACCATCACCACGCGCTTGCCGCGCACGACCTCGGCCACCGGGTTCAGCTTGATGCGCACCTTGTCCTCGCGGTCCGACTGGGTGGGCTGTATGAACGTGCGGCCGATGTACTTGTTCTTGATGAAGCCGATGCCGTAGGGGATGCCGCTGGCGCGGGAATAGCCGATGGCGGCGTCCAGGCCGCTGTCCGGCACGCCGATGACCACGTCGGCCTCCACCGGGTGCTCCTGGGCCAGCAGCTCGCCGGCGCGCACGCGCGCCTGGTGCACGCTGGAGCCGTCGATCACGGAATCCGGCCGGGCGAAGTAGAGGTATTCGAAGATGCAAGTGGTCTTGGGCGCCTTGCCCACGTGGCGGCGATCCATGCGCACTTCCTTCTTGTCCACGATCACGATCTCGCCGGGCTCCACGTCGCGCACGAAGCGCGCGCCCACGCTGTCGAGGGCGCAGGATTCGGAGGCGAACACGATGTCCTCGCCAATCTGGCCGATGCACAGCGGGCGGAAGCCGTGGGGATCCCGGGCGGCGATCAACTTCGTGGGCGACATCACGACCAGCGAGTATGCGCCCGCCAGCACGTCCATCGCCCGGGCGACGGCCTCCTCGATGGAGCCGCACTTGAGCCGCTGCTGGGTGATGATGTAGGAGATGACTTCGGTGTCGCTGGTGGTGTGGAAGATCGCGCCGTTCAGCTCGAGCGCGCGGCGCAGCTCGGCGGCGTTGGTCAGCGCGCCGTTGTGGGCCAGCGCCATGCGGCCCTTGACGTGGTTCACCACCAGCGGCTGGGCGTTGATGCGCGGCTCGTGGCCCATGGTGCCGTAGCGGCAGTGGCCGATGGCCATCTGGCCGCCGTTCAGCTTGGCGAGGATG
>CANQGC010000392.1 GCA_947600345.1 uncultured Clostridia bacterium | reverse complement strand
GTCGAAGATCCCCTCGTCCACGAGCCCGAGGGTCGCCTCGGCGAGGCTGGTGGGCCCCACCGCGGAGGACGTGGAGGACGGGGACGACACGAGCACGACCCAGGCCGAGCTCGACGCCGTGGTCGCCAAGGGCGCGCTGGCCGTGCGGGACATTCCCTTCCGCCAGGTCATCACCTCCTTTGCGGGCATCCGCGCCCACGAGGATGGCGGCGACTTCATCCTGGGCGAGGCCGAGGGCGCGCCGGGCTTCTTCAACGCCGCGGGTATCGAGTCGCCGGGGCTGTCCTCCGCGCCGGCCATCGGCGAGCACATCGCCGGGTTGGTCGCGGAGAAGGCGGGGGCGAAGCGCAAGGCGAGCTTCGTCGAGGAGCGCAGGGGCATCGTCCGCGCCGCTTCCCTTCCGAACGAGGCGCGTGCGGCGCTGATTCGGGAGAACCCGCTCTACGGGCGCATCGTCTGCCGCTGCGAGCAGATCAGCGAGGGCGAGATCGTGGACGCCATCCGCCGACCGCTGGGCGCGCGGTCGCTGGACGGCGTGAAGCGCCGCGTGCGCGCGGGCATGGGCCGCTGCCAGGCGGGCTTCTGCACGCCCCGCGTGATGGAGATACTCTCCCGGGAGCTGGGCGTGCCCATGGAGGAGATTCGCAAGAACGAGCCCGGCTCGGCGCTGCTGGTCGGGAAGCTGGGGGAGGTACGCACATGAACCGCTATGACGTCGCCGTGATCGGCGGAGGCCCGGCGGGGCTTTCCGCAGCGCTGGCTGCGAAGAAGGCCGGGGCGGAGCGCGTGCTGGTGTTGGAGCGCGACAGCGTGCTGGGCGGAATCCTGAACCAGTGCATCCACGCGGGCTTCGGGCTGCATACCTTCAACGAGGAGCTGACCGGCCCGGAGTACGCCGCCCGATGGATCGAGCGCGCGCGGGACGCGGGCGTGGAGTTCCGCATGAACGCCACGGTGATCGAGGTGAGCCCAGAGCGCGTCGTGACCTTCGTCAGCCCCGAGGAGGGCCTGAGCCAGGTGGAGGCCGGGGCGGTCGTGCTGGCGATGGGCTGCCGGGAGCGGCCGCGCGGCGCGCTGAACATCCCGGGCACGCGCCCGGCGGGCATCTACTCTGCGGGCACGGCCCAGCGGCTGATGAACATCGAGGGCTACATGGTGGGCCGCGAGGCGGTGATCCTGGGCTCCGGCGACATTGGCCTCATCATGGCCCGCAGGCTCACGCTGGAGGGCGCGAAGGTGAAGGTCGTGGCCGAGCTCATGCCCTACTCGGGCGGGCTCAAGCGCAACATCGTGCAGTGCCTGGACGACTTCGGCATTCCGCTGAAGCTGAGCCACACCGTGACACAGATCCACGGCCGGGAGCGTGTGACCGGCGTGACCATCGCGGAGGTCGGCGCGGATCGAAGGCCCATCCCCGGCACGGAGGAGTACTACGATTGCGACACGCTGCTGTTGTCCGTGGGCCTGCTGCCGGAGAACGAGCTGACCCGGGCGATGGACGCGGACATGTGCGCCGCCACCAACGGCCCCAACGTCAGCGACGCGCTGGAGACCAGCGTGCTGGGCGTGTTCGCCTGCGGGAACGTGCTGCACGTGCACGACCTGGTGGACTTCGTCTCCGAGGAGGCGGGGCTGGCGGGCGCGAGCGCGGCGCGGTTCGCGATGGGCGGCGCCGTGCCGGGCGGGCGCTGCGTTCCCGTTCGGGCAGAGGGCGGCGTGCGCTACACCGTGCCCCAGCGCGTGGACGTGGAGAACATGGCGGAGAAGCTGACCGTGCGCTTCCGCGTGGCGGACGTGTACCGGGACCGCTGCGTGAGCGTCTACCTGGACGGCGAGCGGATTCAGCACAGGAGGAAGCGCGTCATGGCTCCGGGCGAGATGGAGCAGGTGACGCTGGAGCGCGCGGCGCTGCTCGGGCGCGAGGGGCTGCGCGAGATACGAATCTGTACGGAGGCGGATTGAAAATGCGGGAGCTGACTTGCATAGGATGTCCCATCGGCTGCGCTCTGCGCGTGGAGGTGAAGGGGGAGGAGATCACAGTATCGGGGAACACCTGCCCCCGGGGCGAGAAGTACGCGCGCGCGGAGGTCACGAACCCGGTGCGGACGCTCACGTCCACCGTGGCGCTGGAGGGCGGAAGCATTGCGCGCGTTCCGGTGCGGACCAGGGGCGAGGTGCCGAAGGGGAAGCTGTTCGACTGAATGGAGGCCATCCGGCAGACCCGCGTCTGCGCGCCCGTCTCCATCGGTGACGTGCTGATTGCCGACTGCGCGGGCACCGGCGTGGACGTGGTGGCGACGCGAACGATTCCGGCGGTTTGACGCGGTTCGTTCCACCGGAAGTGAATGTAAAAATTTCTATACGCCGAAAAATAAACAAAAGCAGCGCCGCTTTGCGCTTGACAAGGCGGGCTGCTTTCTGATAATATACCACGGTAACAGGGCAATGGGGCTGTGTGGCGGCTTGACGTGCCCTGTTTTTCATGAGAATCCGCGAACGAGATTTTGAATTTGGA
>CANQGC010000391.1 GCA_947600345.1 uncultured Clostridia bacterium | reverse complement strand
TCGGCGTTTTCGATGGTGGAGAGGCGGTGGGCCACGATGAAGCTCGTGCGGCCCTGCATCATCCGCGCGAAGGCGTTCTGTACCTTTAGCTCCGTGCGCGTGTCGATGGAGGAGGTGGCCTCGTCCAGGATCAGCATCGGAGGCAGGTTCAGCATGGCGCGGGCGATGCACAATAGCTGCTTCTGGCCCTCGCTCAGGCCGCCGCCGTCCTCGCCGATCTCGGTGTCGTAGCCCTTGGGCATGCGGCGGATGAAGCTGTGGGCGTGGGCGGCCTTGGCGGCGGCGACGATCTCCTCGTGGGTCGCGCCGGGCCGGGCCATCGCGATGTTTTCGCGAATCGTGCCGGACTTGAGCCAGGTGTCCTGCAGCACCATGCCGAAGCTGCGGCGCAGGCTGTGGCGGCTGATGCCGCGAATGTCCCGGCCGCTGACGCGTATGCTGCCCTCGTCCACGTCGTAGAAGCGCATCAGCAGGTTGATCAGCGTGGTCTTGCCGCAGCCGGTGGGGCCGACGATGGCGATGCGGCTGCCCGGCGCGGCGCTCAGATTCAGATCCTCGATCAGCGGGCGCTCGGGCAGGTAGCGGAAGGCCACCTCGTCCAGCTCCACGCTGCCGTCGGCGCGCACCAGGTCCAGCGCGTCCTCGGAGTCGGGCTCCTCAGCGGGCTCGTCGATCAGCTCGAAGATGCGCGCGGCGCAGGCGATGGCGTTCTGCAGCTCCGTCACCACGCCGGAGATCTCGTTGAAGGGCTTCGTGTACTGGTTGGCGTAGGTGAGGGAGCAGGTCAGCTGGCCCACCGTCATGCCCCCCATGATGGCCGACAGCGCGCCGAATATGGCCACGCAGGCGTAGACCAGCGAGTTGACGAAGCGCGTGCAGGGGTTCGTCAGCGACGAGAAGAAGGTCGCCCGCAGCGATGCCTTCTGCAAACGGTCGTTGATCTCGTCGAATTTCTTCTGGATGGCGGCCTCCCGGCCGAAGGCCTGCACGACCTTCTGCCCGCCCACGGCCTCGTTGATCAGCGCCGTCTGCTCGCCGCGGATGGAGGACTGGAGATTAAACATGCTGTAGGTGCGCTTCGCGATGAAGGCCGCGACGAACAGCGACACCGGCGTCACCAGCACCACGGCGATGGTCGTGCCGGCGCTGATGCGCAGCATGAAGATCAGCGTGCCGAGGATCGTGAGGATCCCGGTGAAGAGCTGGGTGAAGCCCATCAGCAGGCCGTCGGCGAAGGTATCCACATCGGCGATGACGCGGCTGACCACGTCGCCCGCCGGATGGGCGTCGATGTAGCGCAGCGGCAGGCTCTGGATGTGGGCGAAGGCGTCGCGGCGGATGTCGTGCACCGTGCGGTAGGTGATGCGGTTGTTGCACACGGACATCAGCCACTGGCTGAGCGCCGTCAGCCCGATCACCGCGGCCATGCGCACCAGCAGTGCGGCGAGGGCGGCGAAGTCCACGCCGTCCTTCCCGGCCAGCAGGTCCACCGCCCGGCCGGTGAGCACCGGCAGGTACAGCGTCAGCGCCACCGAGATCAGCGCGAACAGCAGCGAGAGGAGGATGTGGATCCGCGCGTGGGCGGTGTAGGCGAGCACGCGCCGGAGCGTGGCCCCGCGGTTGACCGTCTTCATGCGCTCGCCTCCTTCCGGAACTGGGAGTCGTAGATCTCCCGGTAGACCTGGCAGCTATTGAGCAGCCGCTCGTGGACGCCGTCGCCCACCACGCGGCCGTCGTCGAGCACCAGTATGCGGTCGGCGTAGCGCACCGAGGCGGCACGCTGGGACACGATGAACACCGTGGGGCGGTAGGGGAGTTGGTGGATCGCCATGCGCAGCCGGGCGTCGGTGGCGAAGTCCAGCGCCGAGGCGCTGTCGTCCAGAATCAGTATCTCCGGCCTGCGCACCAGCGCGCGGGCGATGGTCAGGCGCTGGCGCTGGCCGCCGGAGAGGTTGCGGCCGTACTGCTCGATCTCGCCGTCCAGCCCGCCCTTGGCGTCGAGCACGTCCATGGCCTGGGCGGCCTCCACGGCCTCGAGGAGCTCCGCGTCGCTGGCATTGGGATTGCCCCACAGCAGGTTGTCGCGGATCGTGCCCTGGAACAGCAGCGCCCGCTGGGGCACCGTGCCGATGCGCGCGCGCAGCCTGGCGAGGTTCAGGCGCTTGACATCCACGCCGCCCACCTTCACCGTGCCGGCGCTGGCGTCCAGGAAGCGGGGGATCAGGCTCACCAGCGTGGTCTTGCCCGAGCCGGTGCCGCCGATCACGCCGATCACCTCGCCGCGCCGGGCGGAGAAGTTCACGTTGGAGAGCAGCTCCGCCTTGCCGCCGGGGTAGCGGACGCATACGTTTTCGAAGATCACGCTGCCGCCGCGGTTGGGATCGGGCCGCGCGGGCTTCTCCGGGGAGCTCAGGCCCGGCGTCAGCTCCAGTATGGCGCTGACGCGGCGGCCGCAGGCCACCGAGCGGCTGACCGTGATGATGAGGTTCGCCAGCTTGATCAGCTCCACCAGTATCTGGC
>CANQGC010000390.1 GCA_947600345.1 uncultured Clostridia bacterium | reverse complement strand
CCACCTGCTGCCGCGGCCCGCGGTGCGGGCTTCCACCTGCTACCGCATGTGAGCGACGGACTCCCGGCCCGTAGATCATGGGCCGGGAGTCCTGCGTTGCGCTTCTGAAGAAACGTTGGTTCGAAGCACGACATCCGCCCCCATAGATCCGAGGGGCGGATGTCTTTCGTTTGGTTTTTGGATGAACGAAGATTCGCTCTATGGCGGAGCGAGCTTTCTTTCCTACTCCATCTCGTGATCGATGCAGACCTTGCCAGTCTTGCCGGTGGCGAAGATTTCAAAGGCCTTGTCCGTGTCGCGCAGCGGGAAGCGGTGGGTGATGATCTGGCTCGGGTGGATCTTCTTGCGGTCGAGCAGCTCCACCAGCCGCTCCATGTTGCCCACGGACGTGACCCAGGAGCCGTGCAGCGTCAGGTTCTTATGCAGCAGCAGCGGGCTCGGCTCGAAGGTCACCGTGCCCTGCTCGCCCAGGAAGACGACGTTGCCCCACATCCGCGCGGCCTCCAGGCAGCGGTGGCGGCCCACGGCGCTGCCGGAGCAGTCGATGGCCACCTCCACGCCCTTGCCGTCCGTGGCCTTCATGATCTCCTCGACGCAGGAATCGTCGCCCTTGAGCACTAGGTCCGCGCCGATCTTGCGCGCCATCTCCATGCGCTCCTCGGCGATGTCCACGCCGATGGTCTGCGCGCCCAGCGCCTTAGCAATGATCACCACTGCCTGGCCCACCGGGCCCAGGCCCATCACCAGCACCCGGTCCTTGCCGGAGACCCCGGCGCGCAGCAGGCCCTGGTAGGCGGTGCCGAAGCCGCAGGCGATCATCGCGCCGTCCTCGTAGGTGAGGAAGTCCGGCAGGTGGATGCAGGTGCTGGCGTCAGCGACCATGTACTCCGCCAGCGCGCCGTCGCGCTGCCAGCCGTAGGCGCGGCGCTCCGGCTGCTGGCAGTTGATGAAGAAGCCCTTCTTGCACTCGTCGCAGTAGCCGCAGCCCTGGATGTGATACACCACCACCCGGTCGCCGATCTGGAAGTCCAGCACGCCCTCGCCCACGGCCACCACCTGGCCGCTGGGCTCGTGGCCGGCGATCACGTCGTCGTAGCGGGCGCCGCCGGTCTTGTCCGTGTGCTCGAAGTAGATGAACTTCAGGTCGCTGCCGCACAGGCTCGCGGCCTTCATCTTCAGCAGCACCTGGCCCGGGCCGGGCTGGGGCACGTCCACCTCGACGGCCTGCACCTTCGCGCCTCCGGGCAGCTTCATGCCCAGCATCTTCCTGGGAAGCTTCGTGCTCATAGCGTTTCCCTCCTCTTCTCTCTGGTCGGTTCAAGTGTCCAAAAGCGCAATATTTTAGAATCCCCGCGCCCGCAGGCGCGCCTCCCGGCGCGCGGGCATCCCCGCCGGAACCGGGGCGCCTCCGGCGCGGGCGCGGCGCGCGAATCCGGAAATCGGCGGGGATTCACCCCGCTCCCTCCGCGCATCTGGCCCCTTTCACAAAACATTATAACAGCTTTTCCGAAAGCTTGTATATCCGCCCGGGCGCAAACAGCAAGATTTAAAAATGATATGGCAAGTTTTAAGAATTACATACTCGGAAAAGAATGTTAAAATTAAGGCACCACCGCACAGATAAGGTGGTCGGCAGGCGAATGAATTTTCTGTCAGATGCGCTTGCAAATTTCGCAGGCTTACCGGGCGTAAGTCAAGAAATTTGGAAGTGCAGATGGCAGAAAAGGCATCGCCTGACGCGCCGCCGTTCTGTGCGGTGTCGCCTTAAGCATGTAATCTGAGCATATTGGCGAACTATCGACGTTTTGATAATGTCGTCCGTCCGCGCCATTTTGGCGGCGACGTTTGGATTTGGATTGAAAGCGAATCGGGGGTATTCGGAGCATGGCGAATTCACTGGAATTCCGGCACATCACCAAGTACTTTCCCGGCGTGAAGGCGCTCGACGACGTGAGCTTCGTGGCCAACGGCGGCGAGGTGCTGGCCTTCCTCGGGGAGAACGGCGCGGGCAAGTCCACGCTGCTCAAGACGCTCAACGGCGACTACCAGCCCGACGAGGGCCAGTACCTGATCGACGGCGCGGAGGCGCACTTCAAGAACCCCCACGAGGCCATCGAGGCGGGCATCAGCGTGATCTACCAGGAGCGCCAGATCCTGCCGGAGCTCTCCGTCGCGGAGAACATCTACCTGGGCCGCATGCCCACAAAGTACGGCTTCATCGACACGCGCCGGGTCAACCAGATGGCCCAGCGCATCATCGACGACTTCGAGCTGCCCATCTCCCCCACGGACCGCGTGCATGAGCTCTCCATCGCCTACCAGCAGATGGTGGAGATCATGAAGAGCTACAGCCGCGAGAACCTGAAGGTCATCTGCTTCGACGAGCCCACGGCCTCTCTCTCCGACGCGGAGATCGAGTGCCTGTTCCGCATCATCAACAAGTTGAAGGCCGAGGGCAAGATCATCATCTACGTCTCCCACCGCATGAGCGAAATCAAGCAGATCGCCGACAAGGTGGCGATCT
>CANQGC010000389.1 GCA_947600345.1 uncultured Clostridia bacterium | reverse complement strand
AAACCCCCGTGTAGCCCGTGATCGCGATCGCCTCGTCGCCCTCCAGCACCGCGTAGGTGAAGTCCGACGGCTCCAGGTAGCGGATCTGCGCCGTGCGGCTCCGCTCGATCGTCTCTCCGTTCGCCCGCATCGTCGCGCGCACCGAGATCGTGTAGATCACGCCCGGCGTCATCTGCGCCTTTGCGATTGTCGCGCGCGTCTCGCTCGTGCCCTGCTTCCGAAGCAGCACGCTTTCATCGTCGCCCGTGATCTCCACGTCATAGCTCTGCACGTTCTCTTCGCTCGCCCACTCCAGATCGACGTCGTCGAACACCTCCAGAAGCGCGCTCCCGGTCGCCCGGCCGTCGATCCGGATCGACGGCGCCCTCAGGCCGTCCACCGTCACCGCGCAGCTTGCGCTCTGGCCGTTGTAGGTGCGCGCCGTGATCGTGGCCTCGCCTCCGCCGATGGCCGTGACCAGCCCGTCCTCGCTCACGGAGGCCACGCCCTCGTCGTCGCTCTCCCACGCGATCTGCGACGCCGTCTTCTTCGGCAGCGTCGCCGCGAGCTGCAGCGTTTCGCCCACCTTCAGCCGCGCGCTCTCCGGAGCCAGACTCACGCTTCCCGGCCCCTTTAACACGCTGATCGTCACCGACTTCGAAACCGACTTCTTCCCCTTTGGCAGCGTCACCGTGATCTTTGCCTTGCCCGCCTTCCTGGCCTTCAGCTTTCCGGTCGCCGCGTCCACCTGGAGCACCTTCTTGTTCGAGCTCTTCCACTTCGCGTGCATGAGCAACGCCTCGTTCTCGCAGCTCGCGCGAAGCTGGTACTCCTCCTGCACGCCGAGGCTCTTGACCGCGTTCGCGATCTCCACCTTCGTTGGCGCCGGATAGACCGCAACCGTGCAGTTCGCCCGCTGCCCCCTGTAGTTCTCCACGGTGATCGTCGATGTGCCCTCCGTCACCGCCTTCAGCTTGATGCTCGCCTTGTTCGCCGCCGTCACCTGCGCCTGATCCACGCTCACCGCCGCGGCGTTCGAGTTCTCGATCCGCAGCAGGCTCGCCGAGCCCACGGGCATCAGCGCAACCTCCAGCGTGTAGCTCTGCCCCACGCCCAGGGCCACCGAGCTCGTCATCTCGATCCGCTCCGGCGCGGCCTTCACCGTGACCTTGTACGTCGCCTTCTTCTTGTTAAACGTGCGCGCCGTGATCGTCGCCGCGCCCTCCGACAGCGCGGTCACCACCCCGTTCTCCACCGTCGCGACCGCATCATTGCTGCTGTCCCAGCTGATCCTCGAGGCCGTGTTCTTCGGAAGCTTCGCCTCCAGCGCCACCGTCTCGCCAACGCCCAGCGTTCCCTTCTTCGCGCTCAGCGTCACCTTCTTCGGCGCGGCCTGCACATTTACCGCGATTTCACTCTTCAGGCCATTCGCGGCGGTGACCGAGACCGTCGCCGTGCCCTTCTTCACGCCCTGGAACTTGCCCGCCGCCGCGTCGATTACCTTCAGCACGCTGGGCTTATCGCTCGACCATACATTGTGGACGCTCAGCTCCGCGTCGCCCGCAAGCTCGGCCTCGAAGGTGTAGCTCTCCTTCACGCCGAGCGCATCCACGGGGTTCCTGATCTCGATCCCGGTGGGCGCCTCCACGACCGTGACCGCGCACCGCGCCGAAACCTCATGCTCGCCATTGCGCGCCGTCACCGTCACGGTCGCGTTGCCCGTCCGCTTTGCGATGAGCACATCCTCCCCGGACGCGTCCCGCTCCACGGCCACCACGCCCTCGTCGCCGCTGGCATAGTGAATCTCGCTCTGGGCGCCCTCGGGCTCCAGCGTCACGGCAGGCTTGCAGGCCAGCTGTCTCTCGCACAGCTTGATCGTGTCGGCGATCTGCACCCCCGTGGCCGCGGGCTTCACCGTCAGCGTGTACGTGGCCTTCTTCTTGTTAAACGTCGTCGCGGTGATCTTCGCCGTGCCCACCGACAGCGCGGTCACCACGCCGCTCTCCACCGTCGCGACCGCATCATTGCTGCTCTTCCAGCTGATCTGATGGGACGCCGTGTTCTTCGGAAGCTCCACCTTCAGCTCGGCCTTCATGCCCACGCCCAGCGTCCCCTTGTTCGGGCTCATCGACGCCTTCTTCGGCGCGGCCAGCACCGTCACATGGCAGCTCGCCTCCGCGCCCGTCGCAGAGCGCACCGTGATCGTCGCTTCGCCCTTGCGCACGCCCTTGATCTTGCCCTTGGCGTCCACCGTCGCGATGCGATTGTTGTCCGTTTCAAAGGTCAATACGTCCTCGTCGGACGCCGGCGCATAGCTCACGCCCGGCGTGACCGACTCATTCACGCCGATCGTCAGCGCGTCGATGTAGACGATTCCCGCCCCGGCCATCGGGCTCTCCGGCTCAATCGCGTCCGGCAGCTCCACGGTCTCGGCGCCGTCCGCGCCCTCCGCCGCCGCGCCGCCCGCCAGCGCGCCCTCCGGGAAGGCGTCCTCCCCGACGCTCGACGCGCCCTCGGGGATCGCCACGTCCCGCAGCGATCCGCAGCCCTGGAAAGCCGC
>CANQGC010000388.1 GCA_947600345.1 uncultured Clostridia bacterium | reverse complement strand
CGATGGCGCGAATCTCCCACTGCGCGCGGTTGCAGCAGCGCAGCTTGCAGAAGTGCAGAAGCTCCCGGGCGTTCATCGAGATGAGCAGGCTCGTGGTGTGCCCCGCCATCGCGAAGTAGGCGAGCTCCGCATCCGTCGCACCCAGCTCGCGTGCCTTCGCGGCGGCCTCCGCCTGGGCGGCGAAGGCGGATTCGTACAGCGCCTTTGCTTCAGCGTTTTCCGAAATCGTCTCCGGCAGCACGTAGTTGCCAGCCGACAGCGCGCTGAGCTCGTGGCGCAAGAGCAGCGTCTGCATCCGATGGCGCGTGAAGTGAGTCACGCAGGCCAGCGACGCGCCGTCGATCCGGAAGGCGTAGTTGAGCAGCTCCAACTCCCGCGGCCGAGCGTCGGTCAGCAGCGCGCTCAACTCTCCCGCATCAAAGCGTCCCGCGAAGCCCGTCACGGCTCCCAGCAGCTTCATCGGCTCGCTCGGTTCGCTCATGACCTCCACCGACGGAGGTATTGCCCTCCCCTTTTGGATCGCCTTCTTTACGCGCTCCTGCCATTCGACGGGTCGGTTTGACAGCTCCTGATCGATTACGCCCGGATACAGCGCGTCGAACTGTTCCTTGAGCTGTCCGCCGAGATACTTGAGCTCCGCCCAGGCGCTCCCGCGCCCGGCCAGCATCGCACCGACCATCTGGATCAGCTCCCGGGCGTTGAGCGTCATATAGAAGTTGCTTCGGAAGCCGTAGGGCAGCACGAATCTGGCGTCCTCCTTGGGAATGTCCAAGGCGAGCAGCTTGTCGTACGCGTCGAACAGCGCCTCGCAGCGCTCCGCGTAGATCGCCTGCGCCTCCGGCTGCATGCCCTCCGGAACCACGTAGCCCGCGCCGGAGAAGTCCACGTATCTTCTCGACTTCACCGTGAACGACGCCAGGCGGAATTCGATGCAGAACTGCTCCACCAGCACGCTCACGCCGTCGAAGGCGATGCCGAAGCTCTGGTGCTCGATCACGGACTTGTGCCCGGACGACAGCACCTTGCCGATGAGCTTCAGATCCTTCTCCCGGTCGCCGCCCGCCCCGTAGATTTCCAGCGCGGAGCCCTGCTGGGTGGAGATGCGCGCGGCGGACGCCGCGACGCGCAGCGCCTCCGCGTTCTTCAGCAGTATCGTCGCTGTTCCCTTGCGCATGCCCTCGCCTCCCGTTTTTCTTCATTATAGCACAGCTTCGCAAATTTCGCACAACCGCCGCCGGGTAAGCAGTAGGTAATAATAACGCAAACTGTCACAACCTACCGCGGTCGGTGGAATTGTAACGGCATTTAGACATAATTTTGACCGGCAAATCCTGTTTTGGGCACAATTTGAAGAGTTTTGGGCTTATCTGTTTATGGAAGCGGACGTCTGTTACAAAACTGTGTTACCCTCCTTAAATCTGGACCGGCCACTATATCTTGTATTGACTTTTGGGTATGAACACAATATAATGTGTTAGCAGAAAGGACGGAGACACAAAATGTTGGACACGATACGCAAGCGGGACGGCCGCACGGTTCCCTTTGAAACGGAAAAAATCACCGCCGCCATATGGAAGGCATTTGAAGCCAGTCACAGCGCAAAGCCCCACGAAACCGCCGAGGAAATCGCCCAGCAGGTGGTGCATAATCTTCGCAGGAGCGAGGATTACGGCGTTCCCACCGTGGAGGACGTGCAGGATATGGTTGAGGCCGTACTGATCGAAAACGGCTTCGTGCGCACGGCCAAGAGCTTCATCCTCTACCGCGCCGAGCGCAGCCGCATTCGCGAGATGAACACGCGGCTGATGCGCATCTACGACGACATCACCAACAAGAGCTCCATCGAATCGGACATCAAGCGCGAGAACGCCAACATCAACGGCGACACTGCCATGGGCGCGATGCTCAAGTACGGCTCCGAGGGCGCGAAGCAGTTCAACATGATGTTCATGATGAAGCCGGAGCACGCCGAGGCCCACCGCTGCGGCGACATCCACATTCACGACATGGACTTCCTGACGCTGACCACCACTTGCTGCCAGATCGACCTGATCAAGCTGTTCGACGGCGGCTTCTCCACCGGCCACGGCCACATCCGCCCGCCCAAGGACATCCGCTCCTACGCGGCGCTGGCCTGCATCGCCATCCAGGCGAACCAGAACGACCAGCACGGCGGCCAGAGCATCGTCAACTTCGACTACGCGATGGCCGACGGCGTGCGCCTGACCTTCCGGAAGCGCTACCGCGACAACCTGTCCCGGGCGCTGGAGCTGATGGCGGACGTGGAGAACCCCGACGCGGCCGCGAAGGATGTCCTTGCGGCGGTCGAGCGCGAGGCCGGGCTGGTGCCCACGCTGGTTCCCGATCCCGCCTACAAGGAGGCCGAGGCCGCGAAGCTGGCGGAGCTGGGGCTCTCCCCCGAGGACGCCGCGCGCGCCCAGGACTTCGCCCAGCGCAAGGCCGAGCAGGAAACCGACAAGGCCACCTACCAGGCGATGGAGGCGCTGATCCACAACCTGAACACGATGAACTCCCGCGCCGGCGCCCAGGT
>CANQGC010000387.1 GCA_947600345.1 uncultured Clostridia bacterium | reverse complement strand
AACGTTCGGTTATCGGGCCGACAATACCGGCCCTCTGGTGGGTTTGGTTTTTGGGGTTACGAGGTTACGGGGTTACGGGGTTACGCCTCGGCTTCGCCTTCGGCGGGGCTGCGCCCCGGACCCTGCTGAGTTAGTTGGGGAGCGGTGAGGGCTTGCTTCCGCTTCGCTGCGGCAGGGCTGCGCCCTGGAACCTGCTGGTTGGCTTGGAGAATGGTGGGAGCTGTTGCCCCTTGCCCATGCTGGTCGGTTTGGTTGCGTAGAAGGAGAGACTTTGGTTTGTTATGGCTTTCTCTTGCGCTTTCTGCGCTGCTGTCTGGCCTGTTCCTTGGTGGCCATGGGCTTTTCGCCGCGGAGGGCGAGTATTTGGTCGCGGAGTTCGGCGGCTTTTTCGAAGTCGAGGTTGTTGGCGGCTTCGAGCATGCGCTCCTCGATGCGCTCGATGGCCATCTGGCGCTCGGTGTCGTCCATTGCCCTGGCCACGTCCTGATCGGGCACGCGGGTGATCTCCATCAGCGTGCGGATGGCGCTGCGCACGGTCTGGGGGGTGATGTGGTGCTCCTCGTTGTACTGCTGCTGGATTTCCCGACGGCGGTTGGTTTCGGAGATGGCGCGGTTCATGGAGTCGGTCAGGCCGTCGGCGTACATGATGACCCTGCCGTCCACGTTTCGGGCGGCGCGGCCGATGGTCTGGATTAGCGACTTCTCGCTGCGCAGGAAGCCCTCCTTGTCGGCGTCGAGGATCGCGACGAGGGAGACCTCGGGCAAATCCAGGCCCTCGCGCAGCAGGTTGATGCCCACCAGCACGTCGAACTCGCCCTTGCGCAGGCCCTGGATCAGCTGGATGCGGTCGAGCGTGTCCACGTCGGAGTGCAGGTACTCCACGCGCACGTCCATGCCGCGCAGGTACTCGGTCAGGCTCTCGGCCATGCGCTTGGTGAGCGTCGTGACCAGCACGCGTTCGCCTCTGGCCGTTACCGTTCGGATTTCGCCCAGCAGGTCGTCCACCTGGCCGGTGGCGGGGCGCACCACGATCTCCGGGTCGATCAACCCCGTCGGGCGGATGATCTGCTCCACCACCTGCTCGGCGCGCTCCAGCTCGTAGGGGCCGGGGGTGGCGGAGACGTAGATGGTCTGGTTGGTCTTCTGCTCGAACTCGAAGAACTTGAGCGGGCGGTTGTCGAAGGCGGCGGGCAGCCGGAAGCCGTACTCCACGAGCGTCTGCTTGCGGGCGAAGTCGCCATTGTACATGCCGCGAATCTGCGGCACGGTCATGTGGCTCTCGTCGATGAGGATGAGCAAATCCTTCGGGAAGTAGTCCAGCAGCGTGAACGGCGGCTCGCCGGGTCTGCGCCCGTCGAAGTAGCGGGAGTAGTTCTCGATGCCGTTGCAGTAGCCGATCTCCCGCATCATCTCGATGTCGTAGCGCGTGCGCTGCTCGAGCCTCTGCGCCTCCAGCAGGCGGTCGTTGGCGCGCAGGTCGGCGAGGCGGTCCTGCAAATCGGTCTCGATCTGGGCGATGCAGGTTTCGAGCTTGTCCTTGGCGATGGCGTAGTGGCTGGCGGGGAAGATCATCACGTGGCTCATGTGCCGGAGCACGCGCCCGGAGATGATCTCGATCTCCGAGATGCGCTCGATCTCGTCGCCGAAGAATTCCACCCGCACGGCGTTCTCCTGGGATGCCGCCGGGATGATCTCCACCACGTCGCCGCGCACGTGGAACGTTCCGCGCTCGGACTCGAAGTCGTTGCGGGTATACTGAATCTCCACCAATCGGTCGAGCAGCTCGCCGATCTCCACGACCTCGCCCTCGCGCAGGGAGACGGACAGGTCCTCGTATTCCTGCGGGTCGCCCAGGCCGTAGATGCAGCTGACCGACGCCACGATGATGACGTCCCTTCGCTCGGCGAGCCAGGCCGTTGCGCTGTGGCGCATGCGGTCGATCTCGTCGTTGACGGAGGAGTCCTTCTCAATGAAGGTATCGGTGGAGGGGATGTAGGCCTCGGGCTGGTAGTAATCATAATAGGAAACGAAGTAGCCCACTGCGTTGTCGGGGAAGAACTCCCGGAACTCGCCCGCGAGCTGGGCCGCCAGCGTCTTGTTGTGGGCGATGACCAGCGTGGGGCGGTTGGCGTTTTGGATGAGGTTGGCCATCGTGAAGGTCTTGCCCGAACCCGTCACGCCCAGCAGCACCTGGTGCTTATAGCCCTTCTTCAGTCCATCGGTCAGCGCGCGGATGGCTTCGGGCTGGTCGCCCGTGGGCTGGTAGTCGGAGCGCAGGTGGAACATGGCGAGACCTCCCCTCGTTTTTATGCTTGCATCATTATAGCACGAATGAAAACAAATGAAAACGGGGTCGGGAGAATTTAAACGCATGTTCGGAAGGAATTTGGTGAGAGGGAGGGAAGGGAGTTAGTGCGGCTGTTTTGAAATGGGAAGCCGAAAGGCTTCCCATTTCAAAAAGCGCCGTGGCGGCCCGCGGTGTGGGGGCGATGGGGCAGTCGTGCGCATGGCCGTTTCTTGGATGGATCCCGCGGGCCGCCTGGGGCGTGGCCTTTGGCTTCGAGCCGCAACC
>CANQGC010000386.1 GCA_947600345.1 uncultured Clostridia bacterium | reverse complement strand
CGCTGGCCCTGGGCCGCGCTGGCAGCGGCGGCGGGCGTCTGCGCGCAGCGGCGAAGTCCGGCGTCCAAGCGGCGCTGGGTGGCGCTGCTGCTGATCCTCCCGCTGCCCGGACTCTGCCTCTACCTGCTGCTGGGGCGACCCTGGCTGGGCGCGGCGCGCCGCCGCCTCGAGTGCGCCCGCGCGGAGCGCGCACACCATCTGTTCCAGCAGGAAGCCGCGCTGCATACATTGGAGCGGGCGCGCCCCCGCGCCGCGGCGCAGTCGCGACGCCTGCTCGACGCGGGCTTCCCCGTCTACCGCGGCACCCGCGCGGAGTTCCACCCCCAGGCCGCACTGGCCTTCGAGGCGCTCAAGCGGGAGCTCCGGCGGGCGAATCGCTTCATCTTTATGGAGTACCACGCGGTGGAGCTCTCCCGCTGCTTCCTGGAACTGGAGGAAATCCTGGCCGAGCGCGCGGCGGCGGGCGTGGAGGTGCGGCTGCTCTACGACGACGTGGGCAGCATGGCCTTCGTGGGCCCGAAGCTCGCGAAGCGGCTGGAGGCCCGGGGCATCCGCTGCCGGGCATTCAACCCGATGGCGCCGCTGGCCCGGCCCCTACTGAACAACCGCGACCACCGCAAGCTCACCGTGATCGACGGGATCACCGGCTTCACCGGCGGCTACAACCTCTGCGACGAGTACTTCGATGGCGTCCATCCCTACGGGCACTGGAAGGACACGGGCCTGATGCTTCGCGGCGAGGCCGTGCGCAGCCTGACCGCGATGTTCCTGGAGATGTGGCGCTTCGCGGACCGGGAGCGCGGCGCGGAGGAGTTCGCCAGGTACCTGGCGCCCGCCGGGCGCGCGCCCTCGGACGGCTGGGTGCAGCCCTACGCCAGCTCCCCGCTGGACGGGGAGCGCCTGGGCGAGCGCGCCTACCTGGAGCTCATCCGGGGCGCGCGGCGGAGCGTCTGGATCGCCACCCCCTACCTGATCCCCGACGACGCGCTGCTCCGGGAGCTCGCTCGGGCGGCGAAGCGCGGCGTGGACGTGCGCATCATCGTGCCCGGCATCCCGGACAAGCGCCCGGTGTACCTGCTCACGCGCTACTACGGCGCGCGGCTCGCCCGGGCGGGCGCGCGCGTCTGCGAGTACGTGCCCGGCTTCCTGCACGCCAAGCAGCTGCTGGCGGACGGCGAGAGCGCCATCGTGGGCACGGTGAACCTGGACTACCGAAGCCTCTACCAGCACTTCGAGAACGCGGTGCTGCTGCACGGCTGCGCGGCCGTGGCGGACATCCGCCGCGACTTCGAGGCAACCTTCCCGCTGTGCCGGGAGGCGGCCCCGCGCGGCGCGGCGCGGTCCGGCCGGGAGTTGCTGGCCCAGGCGCTCATGCGGCTGCTCGCGCCGCTGATGTAGATTCCACCAAAGCAAATCCAAACCGGCAAAGGAGCGACGCCCATGCCCGATCAGCTCGCCCACATCCGCTTTGCCCGAAGGGTGCTCGCCGCCGCGGACGCATCGGTGCGCGCCCGCGTCAGCGGGGACTCCCCGGTCTTCCGCTGCGGCACCTTCGGCCCCGACCCGCTGTTCAACGACCCCCTGCCCTCCGGGAGGGCCGAGGGCCTGGGCCTGCACCGCCTGCCCGGCCGCGTATCGCTGGAGCGCATGCGCGAGCCGGTGAAGGGCGGCATGCCCTGGGCGGCGGACTACGCCGCGGGCTTCTTCTGCCACTACGCGCTGGACCGCATGTGCCATCCGGAGCTCAAGGCGATGGCCGCGCGCGGCGAGGCGGGGCACGTGGCGGTGGAGACGGCCTACGACCGGGTGCTATTCGCCCGCAGCCGGGCCGACATGCCATCGCGGATCACGCTGAGCCTGAGCCAGCTGCAGGCGGTGGCGATGATGTACGAGGGCATCACGCCCTCGCGCTTCCGGGCGGACCTGCGCGCCTACTGGCTGTTGCGGCGCATACTGCTCAACGGCAAGAGCTCGCACATCGCCGGGGTGCCCCGGCACATTCGTGCGAAGTGGGACGGGCTGATCCCGTATCGGGAGCCGTCGCCGGGAGTGCGCAGGGGCATGGAGATGCTGGAGCGGCGCATTGACGCCTCAGTGGACGAGGCCGCCGAGCAGCTCAGCCGCTACTTCGCCGCCATCGACACCGGCGCCCCCCTTGACCCCTGGACCGACCTCGACTTCGCTGGGACGGCAGTGCCGTCGGCCACCTGCTGCCGCGACTAGGCGACGGACTTGGGGCCCGTAGATTATGGGCCCCAAGTCCTGCGTTGCGTTTCTGAAGAGGCGTTGGTACGAAGCACGACCTCTGGCCCCATAGATCCGAGGGCCAGAGGTCTTCGTTTGGTTGGGGAACGGGGGCCGGCCTAAACGCGGCAGCAGAAGGAAGAATCCAAGGAACCTCAGGTTCCTTGGCAGGTCTGGGCGGAGCCCAGCGTGGCCCCTGAAGCTGCGCTGAGTAGGCGGTTGCGGTTTGAGGTGGAAGGCATCGCTCCCTAGCGCGGCAGCAGAAGGGAGAATCCAAGGAACCTCAGGTTCCTTGGCAGGTCTGGGCGGAGCCCAGCGTAGCCCATGAG
>CANQGC010000385.1 GCA_947600345.1 uncultured Clostridia bacterium | reverse complement strand
GCCGATGCGGGTGATGGACAGCAGGTTCTCCACCAGGTTGTTCAGCCACATGCTGTCGTCGTAGATGTCCGTGTAGATGCGCGCGCGGGTCTCGCCGTCCAGCTTCTCGCCGTCGGAGAGCAGGTAGCCCGCGTTGCCGGAGATGGAGGTCAGCGGCGTGCGCAGGTCGTGGGAGATCGTGCGCAGCAGGTTTGCCCGCAGCTGCTCGTTCTTCGCCAGCAGCGCGGCCTCCTCCTTCTCCCGGGCGTTGCGGCGGTTGGCCACGGCCAGCGCGCACTCGCCCAGCACGGAGAGGAACACGCTGTTTTCGAAGGCGTCCAGCGGCCTGCCCTCGATGCGCACGCCCACCACGCCGAAGACCGCGTCGCCGGTGCGGATGGCCAGGTACAGGCAGCGCGCGTCGCTCATGGTGTTCGTGGTCGCGCCCGCGTGCCTGCGGTTGCGGAAGACCCATTCGGCCACCTCCCGCTCGCGCGGCGCGAAGTAGCCGTCCTCGTCCTGCTCGCCGCCGGCGCTGAAGAGCTGGCCCTCGCCCAGCCTGCCCCCTTCCTCGGGGTAGAGCACCACGTCCCGGTCGAAGAGCTTCAACAACTGCCCCGCCGTGACGCGCAGTATGTCCAAATCGTCCTCCGCCTTCTGGAGGAGCTGGTTCGTGTCGAACAGCACCTGGGAGCGGAACGCCGACTGGGCCGAGCGCTTGGCGCTGTCCTTCAGGCGGCTGGCCAGCGAGCCCGTGATCAGCGAGGCGATCAGCATGATGGCGAAGGTGAAGGCGTAGCCCGGCTCGTAGGCGTGGAAGGTGAGCCGGGGCTCGGTGAAGAAGAAGTTGAACACCAGCACGCTCCCCAGCGAGGAGATGGCGCTGCTCAGGTAGCTCCTGGTGAACAGCGAGGTCAGCAGCACGCCCAGCAGGTAGACGGTGATGATGTTTGCCTCGGTGAAGCCAAAGCTTCGGAAGGCGCTGCCGATGAGCGTAGCCCCGGCCAGAATCAGCGCCGCGATCAGCAGATCCCGGGGCGAGGGCAGCGCCGCCCGGCCCGGGCGCAGCCGTCGCTCCCGGTAGCTGCCCTCCGCCGTGGAGTCCGGTATGATGTGCACATCCAGGTTGGAGGCCATGGCGATCAGCCGCTCGGTCAGCGCGGGTTTGCTCCAGAAGTGCCGCCGCGTGGCGTAGCTTCGGCCGATCACGATGCGCGTGACGCCGGAGATTCGCGCAAACTCGGCGATCTGGAAGGACACGTCCTCGCCCTGCACGGTGACGATGGACGCGCCGAGCTGCTCCGCCAGCTTCATGTTGGCACGCAGGCGGCGCTGGTCCGCCTCCGGCATTCGGTCGGAGCCGGGCGTCTGCACGAACAGCGCGGTGAAGCTTCCGCCGAAGGCGCCCGCCATCCGCGCCGCCGTGCGCACGATCTTCGCGTTGGAGGGCGACGCGGACAGGCACACGAGCACGTGCTCGCCCGCGCCGCCGGGAATTCGCTCGCCTTGCCTCTGTGCCTCCGTAATCGCCGCCCCCTCGTTCAAATCTCAGCCTTCAAGTATACCACGCAGGCGCGCCCGCGTCAATCAGCTTCGATGCCGCAGCGGGAGAAATCCGCTCCTGCGCCAGGCGCCGGGGCACGCAAACCCGAAGGCTCGGTTGCGCCGCGCACGCGCGCCGGGCTCCGCCCCGGGCAGCTCCGCGGGCGCCCCTTCCTTCCGACCGATGGCCTCGCGGTTCCGCTCCAGAAAGCGGTCCAGCCGCCGCATCGGCAGCGCGCCGAGCGCAAAGGCCGCGAGTATGCACAGCGCCAGCAGAATGTCCTTCATCGCGTCCGCCTCCCTTCGGTCCTTCCCTCGTCCCATCTCATCCGCGCGCTAGATGCGAAAGCACTTCTGCAGCGCCCTGTACTCGCCGAGCACCAGCAGCGTCTGCCCCTCGCCCAGCACGGTCTCGGGCGTGACGTGCATGTCCATCTTCCCGTCCCGCTTGACCGCCAGCAGGTTGATGCCGTAGCGCTTGCGGATGTCGATCTGGCCCACGCTCTTGCCGAGCCAGGCCCTCGGCACGTCCACCTCGAATATGGCGTGATCGCCGTCCAGCTCCACGTAGTCCAGTATGTGGTTGGAGCCGTAGCGGATCGCCGCCCAGCGGGCGAGCTGCTTCTCGGGGTAGAGGATCTCGTCCGCGCCGTTGCGCAGCAGGAACTTCGCCTGCACGTCCCGGGTGGCCCGGGCCACCACCAGCGGCGCGCCCAGCTCCTTCAGGTTCGACGTGGCCTCCAGCGAGCTCTGGAAGTCATTGCCGATGGCCACGATGCAGACGTCGAAGTTGCGCACGCCCAGCGACTGCAGGAACTCCGGGCTGGTGGCGTCGCCGATGCGCGCGGCGGTGACGAAGGGCATCGCCTCGTTCACCCGGGCCTCCCGGTGATCGACGGCCAGCACCTCCTGGCCGCGCGACGCGAGCTGCTGGGCGATGTGCACGCCGAAGCGCCCCAGGCCGATCAACAGAAACGATTTCATGCGTATAAACCGCCTTTCTGCGAAAGGCACCGAAGGGGTTATGAAACGGTGCGCAATCGCGAGTCGAGAAGTATGCTATA
>CANQGC010000384.1 GCA_947600345.1 uncultured Clostridia bacterium | reverse complement strand
GCTGGCGCAGCGCGCCGCCGACGTTCTTGCCGATCTTCGCCAGGCCCTCGATCAGGCCCAGGGAGACGGTGGACTTGCCCTCGCCCAGCGGGGTGGGCGTGATGGCGGTGACCTCGATGAACTTGCCGTCCGGCTTGTCCTTCAGGCGGTTCATGATCTTGATGAAGTCCAGCTTCGGGGTCTTGCCGTAGGGGATGATCTCGTCGGGCAGCAGGCCGAGCTTCTCACGGAAGTACTCCACGGAGGGCAGGTTCTTCTCCGCTTCCTCCGCGATTTGCCAATCCTTGTAGATGGTCGGATCAAGCATGGTGGTGTTCCTCCTTCAAATGATGATCGGTATCGGTGGCGGTCTGTCCTTCGCCGCGCGCACCCGCGCCTTTGGGCTCGCCACCCGCCAGCAACAAGTGTAGCACAACTATTCACTTATGTCAATAAATCCCCCTCAAATTATTAGTACAATTTTCGAGGAATTCACGCGTCGCCGCCCTTTTTCCCAAGACAGACCGGCCTATGAAGGGAAAACTGGCTATAATATGTAGACATAATAATTTTACCATAGGTTAGAAATGCTGTCAAGGCGGCGCAAAAAGAATATCGCGCCCCGACGCTCATCCGGTTCGGCGCTTTTGAAGGGGCGGCCTCCTTTGCGAAGGCGCTGAGCCGAAGCGTTTTTCATTTGATAATGGTCGGCCGCTGTGCTATAATAGAGGTACGACCCAATACGACGAAATCAAGGAGCGCGGAAGGCAATGCTGAATTACAAGGGACTTCGGGGCGTGCGCGAGCGGCTGCTGGCCTCGGAGGAGATGATCGATTCCCAGATCGACCGGCTGCTGGAGCAAAACGCGAAGATCATCGCGGTGACGGACCGCCCCTCCCAGCTGGACGACGAGCTGGTGCTGGACTATGCGGGCGAGTGCGAGGGGAAGTTCTTCCCCGGCGGCACGGCGGAGAGGCAGACGCTGGTGCTGGGCAGCGGCATGTTCATCCCCGGCTTCGAGGAGCAGCTTGTGGGGAAGAACGTGGGCGACAGCGTGGACGTGCGCGTGACCTTCCCCGATCCCTACCACGCGCCGGAGCTGGCGGGCAAGGACGCGGTGTTCCACTGCAAGATCCACGAGATTCGCGTGAAGCGCAAGTACGAGCCGGACGACGAGTTTGCCCGGGAGGTGGGCGGCTGTGAAAGCTTCGAGGCGTTCCGGAATTCGTTGCGTGCGGCGCTGCAGGACTACATCGACCGCCAGGCCGACGATGAGCTCAAGACCCAGCTGATCGATCAGGTCTGCGCGGGCGTGGACTTCGAAATCTCCGACGCCCAGCTCCAGGCGGCGCTAGACCACGAGATGCGCATCTTCGAGGCCCAGCTCGGGCGGCAGGGCCTGAACCTGGACCAGTACGCCAGCTTCATGAACCGCACGAAGGAGCAGCTGCGCGAGGAGCACCTGCCCGACGCGAGGCGCAACATCGAGCGCCAGCTGGCCATCGACGAGATTGCCCGGCTGGAGGGCATCGAGGCGGACGAGCAGTCCGTGCTCGAGGCACTGGACATGATCTGCCGGGAGAACGGCGTGACCATCGATCAGCTCCGCCCCCAGATGGACGACGCCTTCCAGGCGGCGGTGGAGCGCAGCGTGGTCAACCAGAAGGCGCTGAACCGCCTGGTGGAGCTGTCGGAGATCGAGGAGGTCGTGCGGGAGGGGTGAGGTCCGCTCCGGCTTGCGAAGACCGGCACGATGCGATATAATGAGAGCGAAGGCAGATCGGAGAGAGGAGGGACCGGCGTGAGCGGCGGCATCTACACCATCGACGAGATTCGGCGCATCGCCGCGCCCATTGCGAGGCGCTACGGCATCGCCGCGCTCTACCTGTTCGGCTCCTATGCCCGCGGGGAGGCCACGCCAGAGAGCGACATCGACTTTCGCATCGAGAAGGGCGACGTGCGCTCCGCCCACGCCCTCGCCAACCTCTACGGCGAGCTGGAGGACGGCTTCGACAAGAAGCTGGACGTGCTGACCACGCCCATGCTCTCCCAGCGCTTCCTGAACCGCATCCAACCGGAGGAGGTGCTGATCTATGCGCAATCCCAATGAGCGCTTCTTCGTCGCCCACAACTATGGTTCTGTCGACTTCGAAATCGTCTGGGATGCCTCCATGAGCGGCATCGTCGAGCTTCGGGAATTCTGCGAGCGCCAACTGCAGGATCGCGAATCCTGAATTCGAGGCATGCAAAGAGGCAGCAGGTCAATAGACCCGCTGCCTCTCGTCGCGAACCGCAAAGTTTGTAGGGAGATGGTCCCCGCTTATGCGGAAGGTTTGGGTTGCTCCTATGGATCGGGAAGCCGGATGGCTTCCCGATCCAAGATTCGCCTCGCCGCGGCCCGCGCTTGGAGGCGATGGAGCGAAGGTTCGCATTGCCGAAAGTTGATTGGGTTACGCGGGCCGCTGGGGTTACGGGGTGACGCTGGGCGCTGCCCAGACCTGCTTAAGGCAACACCGCACAGATAAGGTGGAAGGTTGGAAACCCAAAGGGTTTCCAAGTCGGCCTTTGGGCCGACCGGCTCGGTCGAATCGAAGATTCGAGCGAGCCG
>CANQGC010000383.1 GCA_947600345.1 uncultured Clostridia bacterium | reverse complement strand
CGTAGACGTCGCTCTTGACGAAGTGGCCGAAGTCCTCCACCCAGCGCACCGTGCCGTCCCGGCAGACGATGCGGTATTCCACGTAGTCGAGGTTCCGCTGGCTCGAGACGATCTGCTCCTCGATGCTCCGCTCCACCTCGTCCAGGTCGTCCGGGTGCACCATGCCGCGGAAGGAGTTCCCCGTGAGCTCGCGGAACTGCTCCATCGTCTCGCACTTGTACAGGTAGAGCACCTCGTTGTTGGCGTAGATGATCTCCTCATTGTCGTCCGCGTGGTAGATGAAGAACCCGCCCGGGATTCCGGACATCACGTCTTCGAAATTGATCTTGTTGATTCGCTCCATTCTTCACCTCGTCGTATCCATCCGCCGGAGTCGGATCATTCGCTCAAGCGGGCGCGTGGTCTCCCCCGCGACCGTATTCCATTCGCCGTTGTGCGATTTCACTCTTCAGAGGCGCCTCCATCGGGCAGCGTCAGCAGCGCCACCGTCTCCACGTGGCCCGTCCAGGGGAACATGTCCACCGGCTGGGCCCAGCGGAGGGCGTAGCCCCGGCCCGTCAGGAGCTTCACGTCCCGCGCGAGGGTGCCGGGGTCGCAGGAGACGTAGGCGAGGCGGGGAATTTCGGCTTCAGCCAGGGCGTTGAGCAGCGCAGCCTCCGCGCCCCTGCGGGGCGGATCGAGTATGGCGGCGTCGAAGCGCTCGCCCCCGGCGATCAGCCGCGGAATCTCCCGAGCCGCGTCGCCGCAGAGGAAGCGGGCGCGCCCGGAGAGTCCGTTGCGCTCCGCGTTGCGCCGAGCGTTCTCGACGGCGGGCGCGACGATCTCCACGCCCGTGCACTGCGCGCCGCGCGCCGCAGCCGCGAGCGTGATCGTACCCGCGCCGCAGTAGGCGTCCAACACGCGCAGGGGAGCGCCCTCCGCCCTCCGCGCGCGCGGCGAAGCGAGCTCCCCGCTCGCTTCCTCACCCAATCCGATTGCCTCCAGCGCCCTGCGGTACAGCGCCTCCGCCTGGGGCGGATTTACCTGGAAGAAGGACTGCGGGCTGAGCTCGAAGCTCAGGCCGAGCAGCGCGTCCGTCATCGTCCGCGCGCCCAGCACGTGCGCGCACTCCCCGTCCAGCGCGTGGGCCGGGCGCGGCTTCAGCGCGCAATAGTGGACGGAGATCAGCTCCGGCAGGTCGCGGCGCATCGCCTCGGCGAGGTCGCGCGCATCGCCCTGCGAGCGGCCCACGCCGCTGAGCACCACCGCGAGCTCGCCCGCGCGGCTCGTGCGGGTCACCAGATCGCGGATGCGCGGCGCGCAATCGTACTCCGCCAGGTGGGCCGTGAGCCAGCGCAGCGCGCGGACGCTCTGGGGCGTCTGCAGCAGGCAGTCGCTGACGGGCAGCACCCGGTGGCTGCGGCCCTCCATGGGCCCGACGCGCACTTGGCTGTTATGCGCCTCCACGCCGTACTCCGCCTTGTTTCGGCAGCGCTCCGGTTCGGCGCAGCCGATGGTTTCAAATACCAGGGGCGCAGAAACGCCGCCAATGCGCTCGAGGGCATCGACGACGCGCTGCCGCTTCATCCGCAGCGTGGCCCCATAGCGCATGTGGCGCGCGGCACAGCCGCCGCAACTTCCGGCGTGCGGGCAGGCGGGCTCCACGCGCTCGGGCGAGACCTCCAGGACGCGCAGCAGCCGCCCCTCGCAGAAGCGCCTCGCCTCGCGGGAGATTTCAATTTCCACTTCCTCGCCTGGCAGCGCGCCGGGCACGAACACCGCCCTGCCGTCCGAGAGCCTGCCCACACCCTGCAGCTCGCTGCCCGCGCCGGTGATTCGAATTCGCTCCATCATTCGGTCACGCGCGGGGCGCGGCGCCCACGCAAGCCGCGTGCGCGCATCCCACCGCTCCTATTCATGCGTTCTCTTCCAATCCATTCGAAGTGCCGCGCCCCCGCGCTCGAGGGTGCGGATGCCGCGAACCCGCGCGGGCGCAGGAAAGCGCCCCGGCGCGTTCGCGCTCAGAATCCTCTTTCCATGATGAGCTGCCGCGCCTCTTGCGCCTCGGACTCCAACACGCGCAGCTCGTACGCGCCGCCGGAAACTGCGCGCTGCAGCGCGCGCCGCCGCACGAGGAAGCCCTCGTCCTCGAGCATCTGCTCCGCCGCCTCCAGCGCCTGCAGGTTTTGCGTCATGTAGACGACCAGCCACACGCCCTTCGCCCCCGTACGCATGCGCAACGTCTCCTTCGTATCTCGCCCAAGTCATCCCGAACCGCGCCCGGCGGCGCAAATCCTAGGAAATATATCCATTGATATTATAACATGTGGCGTCCGCTTTTCAAAGCGCGTTCCCCGCCAATCCAGCCCGGAAAGCCGCCAAAGAATTGTTAAATCTTGTTCCATGCGCCCTTCGGGCTGGACTTTCCGGGCCCCCTGTGATATAATTCATAAAGTCGGCGGTCGAGAGACGCCGGATGCCGATGTGGCTCAGTTGGTAGAGCAGCCGATTCGTAATCAGCAGGTCAAGGGTTCGAGTCCCTTCATCGGCTCCACCCCGAGGTGTAGCGCAGTTTGGTAGCGCGTTTGGTTCGGGACCAAAAGGCCGCTGGTTCAAATCCAGTCACCTCG
>CANQGC010000382.1 GCA_947600345.1 uncultured Clostridia bacterium | reverse complement strand
CACTTCGACCGGCAGCCCGGCGGGGCGGTGTGGCTCAACGACGAGGGCCGGAAGCTCTTCCTCTCTGCGTGGCAGAAACGGCTGGCGGAGCCCATCACCCACCCCTATTTGAAGGAAAAGCTGGCCTGGGGGCTGGTGCCCTATGTCCAGGCCCTGCTGCTGGCCCGATATCTCCGGGGCGATCTGGACGGCTACCCGCCGTTTTTGTGGAAGTGAGGCGGTCTTATGCTGGTTCTCATTACCTATGACGTGAACACAGAGGACGCCGCCGGACGGAAACGGCTGCGGCGGGTGGCAAAGCAATGTGTCAATTACGGCCAGCGGGTGCAGAATTCAGTGTTCGAGTGCCTGGTGGACCCGGCGCAGTATAAACTGCTCCAGGCCAAATTGCTGGAAATCATCGACCCGGCAAAAGACAGCCTGCGGTTCTATCAGCTAGGGAACAAATTTCAGAGCAAAATCGAGCACTTCGGCGCGAAAGCGTCCTATGAGCCGGAGGGCGTGCTGATGGTATAGCCGGTGCGAGGGACAAGCGAACAGGAATATGCCGCACGGTTCGCACCCTCTTCTCCTGCAAAAAGGGCGGTTGGCCGCTGAAAAGAGCGGTCGGCCCGGCCCAAAATGTTCTCAATGCAAATGTTTTTTCGCAGATCGCACAAAATTGTTTTAAGAATTTTGTGCAGGTCTGCCGTCGCGCCCCTCGCGGGGCGCGCGGGTTGAAATTGGATGGTCTGCGCGGATTGCACCGCGACGGTTTGGTCGCGCCCCTCGCGGGGCGCGCGGGTTGAAATTTGTTGAGGATAAAGACATCCTCAAAGGACTCCTCGTCGCGCCCCTCGCGGGGCGCGCGGGTTGAAATCAGTAAATGGCGTCTACTGCCTGGGCGTCCAGGAGTCGCGCCCCTCGCGGGGCGCGCGGGTTGAAATACGATCAAACGCAGGAGTTTGTGTTTGCGGCGGGGGTCGCGCCCCTCGCGGGGCGCGCGGGTTGAAATCAATGCGGGGCGTTTGGGGCCCGCCGGTTATCCGTGTCGCGCCCCTCGCGGGGCGCGCGGGTTGAAATACGCTGTCCGGTCCCTTGATGACCGGGCGGCACAGTCGCGCCCCTCGCGGGGCGCGCGGGTTGAAATGTGCTGGGCGCGTTTCTGCCGGATAGTCAGGATAGTCGCGCCCCTCGCGGGGCGCGCGGGTTGAAATGGGCCTTTGCAAAAACGGCGGCGCCCATCGGGCTGGTCGCGCCCCTCGCGGGGCGCGCGGGTTGAAATCATTTGTTGGCAAAGGTCGCGCCCAGCAGGGCCCAGTCGCGCCCCTCGCGGGGCGCGCGGGTTGAAATTGCTCATAATGCCCTGGGCCACAAGGGCCAGCCGTCGCGCCCCTCGCGGGGCGCGCGGGTTGAAATTGGCCGTCCTGGGGGCCTCATACTTGCCGCCCAGTCGCGCCCCTCGCGGGGCGCGCGGGTTGAAATTTCAAAGACTGGAGCCACTTCATGGAATACTTCACGTCGCGCCCCTCGCGGGGCGCGCGGGTTGAAATCCGTGGGTCCGAAACACATCAAGCCGCCACTGTGTCGCGCCCCTCGCGGGGCGCGCGGGTTGAAATAACGCGGGTCTTTGCCATTGTAATGACCTCGTTGTCGCGCCCCTCGCGGGGCGCGCGGGTTGAAATTCCACGACCGCGAGGGCCAGGGCCGCCGGGACGCCGTCGCGCCCCTCGCGGGGCGCGCGGGTTGAAATTTGCGTTATGCGCCTGACCCATTCAGTTCCGGCTCGTCGCGCCCCTCGCGGGGCGCGCGGGTTGAAATCGGTACATATCAACGACAAGTACAATGGGAAGAAAGTCGCGCCCCTCGCGGGGCGCGCGGGTTGAAATGTGGATGTGGTGCCGTACATCGCCTACGGCGGTCTGTCGCGCCCCTCGCGGGGCGCGCGGGTTGAAATAGCTTGGAGACAAGCCCCCGGAAGCTGGTGGACCGTCGCGCCCCTCGCGGGGCGCGCGGGTTGAAATCCTGAAGCACAAGATCGGCCCGCAGGAGGTCTTCGTCGCGCCCCTCGCGGGGCGCGCGGGTTGAAATTCTCGGCCGCTCTGGCGGCCCTCCAGCCCCTTGGTCGCGCCCCTCGCGGGGCGCGCGGGTTGAAATCCCCGCGTTGCCGTAGTTGCAGTAGCGGGTTGACGTCGCGCCCCTCGCGGGGCGCGCGGGTTGAAATCGATTTTGCGGGCTTTTCGAGCCATAGGAGCGCGGTCGCGCCCCTCGCGGGGCGCGCGGGTTGAAATGTTGTAGGCACCAACCGCCCGCGTAAACTGCGGGGTCGCGCCCCTCGCGGGGCGCGCGGGTTGAAATCAGGCCACGAGCATTTTCCACATGCGATCAAAGTGTCGCGCCCCTCGCGGGGCGCGCGGGTTGAAATGGGACGCAGAGCCAAAAATCCCCCAGCGACTCCGTCGCGCCCCTCGCGGGGCGCGCGGGTTGAAATTGGACGCCGCAAAAGCGGCGCTTGGAGGGATTGGGTCGCGCCCCTCGCGGGGCGCGCGGGTTGAAATATGACGTGCTTGGATTGAGCACAATGAATGAAAAGTCGCGCCCCTCGCGGGGCGCGCGGGTTGAAATACGGTGCTAGCCCCGCTGA
>CANQGC010000381.1 GCA_947600345.1 uncultured Clostridia bacterium | reverse complement strand
GAGCAAATTCCGCTTCTATTCCTGGGTGGCCTACGCCTTTACGCTGGTGGGCTTCCTGGCGGTGACGTTCACGGCCTTCAGCCATCGGAAGTATCCGATGTTCAACATTCCGGTCATGACCTGCGCGCTGGTCTATTGCGCGCTGCAGTTTATCTTCGGCGGCATCATCGTGATGTGCCTGAACGGCCTGAGCACCGCCCTCGTGGTGGTGGCGGAGATCGCGCTGTTCGCGGTCTACCTGCTGCTGACGGTCGTGCTCCTGATGTTCCGCGCGGGCGCCCGGGAGCAGGACAACTATCAGAGCGAAAAGGTCGGCCGGCTGCGGAAGCTGAAGATTGAGCTGGACGCGGTGGCCGCGCTGGTCCCCGACGCGGCGCTTCGCGACCGCATCTCTCGCCTGGCCGAGAAGGCCGGCCGGAGCGATCCCATGAGCGATCCCCGGCTGGAGGAGCTCGAGGACCGCATCGAGAGCAACGTGCGCATGCTGCGCGAGGATGCGGAGGAGCAGGAGCTCGAGCGCGTCGCCGAGCGCCTGGGCAAGATCGAGCGCATGCTGGATGAGCGGAACGCCCGCTGCATCGCGATGAAGTAGGAAGCGCCATGCGAGCGGGGAAAAGGCTGGCGGACGAGCGCGCGGAGCTGCTGCGCAAGCTCACCGAATGCGAGGATCGCACGCGGAACCGCGGCGTGGCGCGGCAACTGAACCGGCTTCGCGAGCGGGTTGCGGGCGCGCCGCTCGAATCCAATCCGCTGTCGGAGGAGTTCTACCGGCGCGTGCAGGAGCTCCATGAGGCGGTATTTGGCGATGGCCAGGCGCTGGAGGAGCTCTACCTGCAGCGCCTCAACGCGCTGATGGACCGTTTGAGCGCAAGCTGGAAGGATCGGAGGATTCATATGAGTATATTTGACAAGCTGAAGTCCCACCGCGGCAAGAGAGAGGGCGAGGCGCGGGACGAGATGATCCGCTCTCAGGAGTACGAGGCGGAGCAGAACGTGTTCGAACTGCAGCGGAAAATCATATCGCTGTCCCAGACGCTGAAGCGGCAGATGGATCTGTTCGAATCGAAGGTGAAGGAGTGCGCCGCGATGCCGGCGGACAGCTACGACTACCGCGTCGCCCGCCAGCAGGCGGTGTTGATGCGCCCGAGGATCGCCGCGCTGGAGAAGCAGCTTCAGCTCTACGGAATGACGCTGGAGAACAACGCCCAGTATCAGGTGATGCTCGAGGCCGGGCGCATGACCTTCCAGCTGCGCAACTACATGCCCGATACCGCCAAGGCCGACCTGCTGCTCAAGTCGATCGAGGACGAGACGCGGGACATCGTGGGCGAGATGGAGAGCATGAGCAGCACGCTGAGCAGCTACGGTGCCGCCACGGATCAGGCGATGGAGGGCACCAGCTCCGCCCTGAAGTCGGACGACGCTTTCGACGCCCGGGTGGAGAAGCAGAGGGAGGAAGCGGCGCAGAAGGCGGCCGAGGAGGCCGCGCGGAAGGCCGAGGAGGCCGCGAAGGCGCTGAAGGCCGCCGAGGAAGCGGCGCGGAAGGCCGCGGAGGAGGCCGCCGCGCTGAAGGCCGCCGAGGAGGCGGCGCGGAGGGCGGCCGAGGAGGCTGCGCGAAGGGATGCCGAGGCGGCGGCCCAGCGGGCGGCCGCGGAGGCGAAGCTGAGGAGCGAGGAGGCCGCGCCCGCTGAGGAGGCGCGACAGGAGACCGCCGCCGGGGCGGAGACCGCCCGGGATGGAGCGGATATGGAGGGAGAATTGGCATGAAGCTGTTCAAATCGAAGGAGGAGCGCGCCCTGGAGGCGCGTCTCGCAATTCGCCAGGGAATCAACGATCTGAAGAAGTGCGACCGCACGCTGGAGAAGAAGAAGGCGGAGATGATCCAGCACGCCCAGGAGGCCAAGGCCCAGGGCATCAGCCAGCAGTACGCGGTGGCGGTCAGCGGGCTGAAGATGATACTGTCCTACCAGAAGCGCTGCAAGGCGATGATTTTGCAGATTCAGATGACGGAATCGCTGCGCGATCTGACCACGCTGAGCTCGAAGTTCGTCAAGCTGATGGGCAACGTGGGCAAGGAAGTGAGCAGCGTGGCGAAGTCCACCAACTTCGCGAAGAACCAGCTCGCGTTTGAGAAGGGAATGCTCTCGGCGGAGAGCGCCATGGGCCAGCTGGAGGACTTCATGGAGGAATCCGGCATGTCCTTCGAACAGGAGAGCACCAGCGACATCGACGCCGAGATCGAGCGGATGATCGACGCCACGGGCGCGGCGCAGATCGACTCCCTGGATGCGGAGATCGACCGCCGCCTGGCGGAGAGCGAGGCCGGGCGTTCGGCGCTGAAGGAATAGGAGGTGCGCGATGAGTCAGACGGGCGGCGTCTCCTATCAGATATTCCAAACCTATTATGACCGGGCGGTCAGCGCGGAGCGGCAGGGGCATCCCGGCGAAGCGAAGAAGATGTACATGCTGGCGAGCGAATCGCTGCTGCGGGCGGCCAAGGAGGTATCGGGCGAGACCAAGGCCGCGCTCGTTCGCCGCGCGGACAAGCTCTCGCGCATCGCGGAGTCGATCCGCGTGGAGGCGGCGCCACCGGAGCAGGCGAAGGTGGCGGCCCAGGGAAGGCCCGGCGA
>CANQGC010000380.1 GCA_947600345.1 uncultured Clostridia bacterium | reverse complement strand
CGCATCGACAAGGAGCTCAACTCCATCATCGGCTACGGCTTCTCCACGCTGTACATGATCGCGGTGAAGCTGGTGGCGAAGTCGCTGTCCGACGGCTACATCGTGGGCAGCCGCGGCTCGGTGGGCTCGTCGCTGGTGGCGTACCTGTCCGGCATCACCGAGGTCAACTCCCTCCCCGCCCACTACGTCTGCCCCAGGTGCAAGCACGTGGAGTTCGACGTGCCCGAGGGCTACGCCTGCGGCATCGACCTGCCGCCGAAGGACTGCCCGGAGTGCGGCGCGGCCATGAACCGCGACGGCTTCAACATCCCCTTCGAGGTCTTCCTGGGCTTCAAGGGCGACAAGGTGCCCGACATCGACCTGAACTTCTCCGGCGAGTACCAGCCCCGGGCCCACGCCTACATCAAGGAGCTCTTCGGCGAGCAGTACTGCTTCCGCGCGGGCACCATCGGCACCATCGCCGAGAAGACCGCCTACGGCTACGTGCTCAAGTACTGCGAGGAGAAGGAGCTGAGCATGACCAGCGCGGAAAAGCAGCGCCTGGCCAACGGCATCACCGGCGTCAAGCGCACCACCGGCCAGCACCCGGCGGGCATGGTGGTGCTTCCCAAGGAGTACTCCATCTACCAGTTCACGCCGATCCAGCACCCGGCCGACGACACCAAGTCCGACACCATCACCACCCACTTCGACTTCAGCTCCATGCACGACGTGCTGGTGAAGCTGGACGTGCTGGGCCACGATGACCCGACCATGCTGCGCAAGCTGCAGGACCTGACCGGCATCGCCCCCCAGCAGGTGCCGCTGCACGACCCGGAGGTGTTCGCCCGCATCCTCTCGCTGTTCTCCGGCACCGAGGCGCTGGGCATCACGCCGGAGCAGCTGGGCGTGTCCAAGACCGGCACGCTGGGCGTTCCGGAGTTCGGCACGAAGTTCGTGCGCGGCATGCTGGAGGACACCCGGCCCACGACGATGGAGGAGCTGATTCGCATCTCCGGCCTGTCCCACGGCACCGACGTGTGGCTGGGCAACGCCGCCGACCTGGTCAAAGCCGGCGTGCCGCTGAAGGAGTGCATCTGCACCCGCGACGACATCATGAACGCGCTGATCAAGCTGGGCGCGCCGGAGCTGATCTCCTTCAAGACCATGGAGAGCGTGCGCAAGGGCAAGGGCCTGACCCCCGAGATGGAGCAGGCCATCGCCAGCGTGGACGCCCCGGCCTGGTACATCGACAGCTGCAAGAAGATCAAGTACATGTTCCCCCGCGCCCACGCCGTGGCCTACGTGGTGATGGCGCTGCGCATCGCCTACTTCAAGATCTACTACCCCACCGCCTACTACTGCTGCTACCTGCAGCGCAACGCGGAGAACTTCGACGGCACGCGCATGGCCACCAGCGACATCGACGCCCTGCGCGGCATGTACGACGAGATCAAGAACCTGGACAAGGACCAGCTCACCGCCACCAAGGAGGACGAGGCGACGCTGTTGGAGATGCTGATCGAGATGAACCTGCGCGGGGTGCGCCTCAAGCCCATCGACATCTACCGCTCCTCGGCGGCGGACTTCCAGATCGACGCGGACGGGCGCATCCTTCCGCCCATCAGCGCGCTGCCCGGCGTGGGCGCGGCGGCGGCGGAGCAGTTCGTCGCAAGCCGGCAGGATGGGCCGTTCATCTCCATCGACGACATGGAGCGGCGCAGGGTCTCGCGCAACACCATCGACATGTTCAAGCAGGCGGGCTGCCTGAACGACCTGCCGGAGACCAGCCAGGTTACGCTGTTTGAGTTTGGAGGTTGACAACGATGCTGACAGCGATGAAGAGGAAACTGCTCGCGCTGCTGCTGGCGCTCTCCCTGCTGCTGGGCGGCCTGGGCGCGCTGGCCGAGGCGCTGGTGGACGGCTGCGAGGCCATCACCGGCGATCTCTACGTGGAGTACGGGGAGGACTACTCCGACCCGGACGAGGTGGCGCTCTACCTGCACGCCTTCGAGGAGCTGCCGCCCAACTACATCACCAAGGCCGACGCCCGGAGCCTGGGCTGGGACAGCCGCCGGGGCAACCTCTGGGACGTGGCCTACGGCTGCTCCATCGGCGGCGACCGCTTCGGCAACCGGGAGGGCCTGCTGCCCGAGGGCCACAAGTGGTTCGAGTGCGACGTGAATTATGACGGCGGCTACCGCGGCGCGGAGCGGCTGCTGTTCTCGAACGACGGCATCATCTGCTACTCCGGCGACCACTACAACAGCTACGAGGTGCTCTACGAGGACTGGTACTACGAGGACGGCTACTTCCGGGGCATCACCGAGGAGGGATACTGACATGCGGACGATCATCGACGGCGCGGTCATGCTCGGCCGCGCCACCGCCCACGAGGAGCTCCGGCGGGCGCTGGAGCTGCCCGAATACTACGGCGCCAACCTGGACGCGCTGTGGGACATCGCCTCCACCACCGACGCACAGCTGATCATGATCCACCCCGCCCCGATGCTCAACGTCTTGGGCGGCTACGGCTGCAAGATCATACAGACGCTCTTCGAGGCGGCGGACGAGAACCCGGGCTTTTCGTTCCGGGTGGAGAGGGGATATGTGCTCGTCGTCATCAATCGGAAAGAGGTGTAACATGATCGTCTGT
>CANQGC010000379.1 GCA_947600345.1 uncultured Clostridia bacterium | reverse complement strand
GAGCTGGCCGAGGGCGAGATGCTGCGCCGGGCCGTGGAGATGACCGCCCAGGCCGCAAGCCTCGAGCTCAAGGATCTCCAGCTCATGATCTCCGGCGACCTCAACAACCAGATCATCGCGTCGAGCTTCGCCGCCCGGGCCGTCGGCGCGCCCTTCCTGGGCCAGTACGGCGCGTGCTCCACCTTCGTGCAGTCGCTGATCCTGGGCAGCGCGCTCATCAGCGGCGGCTTCGCGGACAACGCCGTCTGCTGCGCCTCCAGCCACTTCTGCACCGCCGAGCGCCAGTTCCGCTTCCCGCTGGAGATGGGCAACCAGCGCCCGCCCCAGGCGAGCTGGACCGCCACCGCCTGCGGCTGCGCGCTGCTGACGAAGTCCGGCGTAGAGCCGGGCCTGCGCGTGGCCTCCGGAACGGTGGGCCGGGTGATCGACCTGGAGATCAGGGACGCCAACCACATGGGCGCGGCGATGGCCCCGGCGGTGTACGACACCATCGTGGCGCACCTGAGCGACACCGGCCGGAGCTTCGACGACTACGACCTGGTGGTCACGGGCGACCTGGGCTGGATCGGGCGAAACCTGCTGGTGGAGCTGTTCCGCCGGGGCGACGTGGGCGTGGACGAGGCCAAGCTGGTGGACTGCGGCAATTCGCTGTTCTATCAGGAGCAGGACAGCCACGCCGGGGGCAGCGGCTGCGGCTGCGTGGCGGCGGTCAGCTGCGGCTGGATCATGAACCGCATGGATCGCGGCGAGCTGGGCCGGGTGCTGCTCGCGGGCTCGGGCGCGATGCTCAGCCCCACGAGCACCCAGCAGGGGCAGAGCATCCCCTGCATCTCCTACGCGGCCTGCATTGAGGGAGGAATGATATGAATCCGACACTGATGATGTTTCTGCGCGCATTCTGCGTGGGCGGGCTGATCTGCGTGATCGGGCAGGTGCTGATGCAGCTGACGAAGCTGACGAGCGCGCGGATATTGGTGCTGTTCGTGGTATCGGGCGTGGTGCTGACGGCGCTGGGGCTGTATAAGCCGCTGGTGGACTTCGCGGGCGCGGGCGCGACGGTGCCGCTGACGGGCTTCGGCTACTCGCTGGCGATGGGCGCCATCGAGAGCGTGAATAAGTACGGCTTCTGGGGCGCCTTCAGCGGCGGCATCACGAGGACGGCCGCCGGCATCGCCGCAGCGCTGCTGTTCGGCCTGCTGAATGCCTTCATCTTCAAGCCAAAGGCCAAGGAATGAAACGAAGCGCAGGACATGGGCCCCATCTACGGGGCCCATGTCCGTCGTAACTGCGCGGCAGCAGAAGGGAGAATCCAAGGAACCTCAGGTTCCTTGGCAGAGATTCTTAAGAGACAGAGTCTCTTAAGCAGGTCTGGGCAGCGCCCAGGGCGGCGGTGCCGCCTTCCACCTGCTGCCGCGCATGAGCGACGGACTTCTGGCGGCATAGATTCAACCGCCAGAAGTCCTGCGGTGCATTTCTGATGACGGTAAAGTTCGAAGCGACGAAATCCTGACCCATAGATTCGAGGTCAGGATTTCTGCGTTCGGGAGCGATGGATCAGCGGCCCGCGGTATCCAACCAAAGCAATGGCAATGCGCACCAACGCCCCACCATCCCCATACCGCGGGCCGCGGCGGCGCGCCTTTTATGAGGGGAAGCGCAGCTTCCCCGATTTAAAAGTAGCCGCCACTAACTCTCTAACGCAACGCTGCGACCACCCCCACCGCCCCGCTCTTCCAACCAAACGCGGCAGCATCCAGCACCCACCCCCACCGCCTATAGATGAATCCGAAATTCGCCAAAATCAAAAATCCCTTCGCCATGCCGCAGCCGCCCCCGCCCCTCAAGCTCGTCAAACGCCTCCGCGACGCGCCCGATCATCTCCGGCGAAACATCCAAACCGTGATGCCCCGGCAACACCCTCCGCACGCGCAATCCCCGCACCCTCCGCACCGACCGCGCGAACTCCACGGGCTCCGTCGTCGGATAGAAGGCATCCAGACACCCCCGATAGATCAAATCCCCCGCATACAAATCCCCGCGCTCCGCCTCGTAGAAGCAGCAGTGCCCCGGGGAATGCCCCGGCGTGTGGATCGCCGTCAGCACCCTTCCCCCGAGATCAATCCGATCGCCATCGCGCAAGACCCTCTTCGGCGTCCCCTGAAACACGCGGTAATCGTCAATGGAGAACCCCTCCGGCAGCGCGCAGTTCCCGCGCATCAGGTTTGCCTTCACCGCCTCCAGCGACAGCGGAAAGCGGCCGCTCAGCCAGTCCGCCTCCAGCGCGTGGATCGCGATGTCCTCAAAGTGCCCGTGCCCGCCGATGTGATCCCAGTGGGCGTGGGTCGTCAGCACGCACACGGGCAGCGCCGTCAAAGCGTCCACCACCGCTCGGATGTCCGCCACGCCCAGGCCGGTGTCGATCAGCGCGGCGCGCTCCGAACCCAGCAGCAGGTAGCAGTGCGGCTCCTCCCAGTGGGCGTACTCGCTGATGGCGAAGGTGTTTTTGTCGAGCCGTTCCACGGTGAACCAGTTTGGCATGTTTGCGTATGCTCCTTCTATACCTTA
Organism: uncultured Clostridia bacterium; assembly: GCA_947600345.1. Lineage (GTDB taxonomy): Bacteria > Bacillota > Clostridia > Christensenellales > Aristaeellaceae > SFTH01. The sequence continues at coordinate 80 of CANQGC010000379.1, read as the reverse complement.
GTTGGTTTTTGATGCGCCTGGCTCGGCGCAGGGGCAAAGGTGCTCTGCCGGGCACGTGGACGCCTCACGGCGTGGGTGTG
>CANQGC010000378.1 GCA_947600345.1 uncultured Clostridia bacterium | reverse complement strand
GCTCATCGCCGCCGACTGCACGGCCTATGCCTGCGGCGCATTCCACGAGCGCTTCATCAAGGGCCGCGCCACGGTCATCGGCTGTCCCAAGCTGGACGGCGTGAACTACGCGGAGAAGCTCGCCGCCATACTCGCCTCCAACGACATCCGCAGCGTCACCCTCACCCGCATGCTCGTCCCCTGCTGCGGCGGCCTGGAGCGCATGGCGAAGGAAGCCCTCAAGAACTGCGGTAAGCAAATTCCGCTGGAGGTCGCCACCATCGGCATGGACGGGGAGATCGTGCGGGTGGAGCGGAACTGATTCTTGATTGACAACATACAAGCACACGTAAAATTACGTAATATCATTGACATTACGTAATTTTACGTATATAATAGGCGCGAGGGGAATAGAATGAAGTATAGAGACCTGGTCAAGCGGTTGACGGATGCGGGCTGGGTGGTCACGAAGGAGACGCCGCACGACAAGGCGGTGCATCCCGAGCGCCCCGGAGTGAAGATTCCGATTCCGCATCACAAGGAGATCAACGAGTATCTCGCACGCGCGATTCTGCGTCAAGCGGGTTTGCAATAGTGTATGTGAAGGAGGAATCTGCAATGAAGTATGCGTATCCCGTCAAGGTGCAGCGCCAGCCGGACGGATACTATTTGGCGGAAGCGCCGGATCTGCCGGGGGTTGTGTGCGGCGGGGAGAGCCTGCCGGAGGTGCTGCAGAGCGTCGCGGCGGGCTGCGAGATGTGGCTGGCCGACGCAGAAACGAACGCCGAAACCATCCCGGAGGCATCGGCTGTGGAGGCACTGCAGCTGGGTGAGGGGGAGTTTCCCTCCGTAGTCGTGGCGGACACGGATGAGTATCGCAGAAGGAACGACGCGCGCGCCGTGAAGAAGACCGTGTCCATTCCCGCCTGGATGGCGGACCGCGCCGAGCGCGCAGGCGTGAGCCTGTCCCAAACCCTGCAGGACGCGCTGCGCAAACAGTTTGCCGCGCCGTAAGTTTGCGTGTATTCCGTTCAAAGAGTATCACCACCCCGGCTTGCCGGAGCGGCGCTTTGTTGTGCTCTACTGAAACTCGATGTGCAGCTTCTTGCCCATCGCGGCGGCGAGCTATTGCAGCGTGGCGATGGTCGGGCTGCAGGTGCCGTTCTCGATGCGGCTGATGTTGGATTGGCGGATTCCGCTGAGCTCGGCGAGCTGCTTCTGCGTGAGGTCGCACTCAATGCGCGCCCCGATCAGCGCGCGTACTTGTACGACGCAATTAGTCATTCCAAGTGATTACTACAATTGTATCCAGTATATGCAAAGGGAATACGCGTTTAACGTTTTGCAATTCTCCTGTTTTCAGTGAGAGCAATGCAAGCCTCGGCCCTTTCTCCAGTATGTGAACGCATTCAAGATAGTCTCCATCGACCATCGACATTCTTTCAAAAGGGTCGAGGGGAGGCATGTCGATTGCCGCATTTTCATCGGAAATATATGTGCTGGACGTTCCATGAGTGACATCATACTGAAACAGTCTTGAATCGGAGCCTACGTATAGCAACGTATTCTGATCCAGCCACACTGGATTGCATCCTTTGTCAATATATAAATCTGCCTGCTCCGAGGTGGAAATGTAGATTGCCTCGAGATCATCTTCGCATGCACAGTAAGCGACCTTGCCATCCTCGGAAATGGTGGAGGTGTAATCCATGTACGTGCCTTCCTGTTCGCTGGCGATACCCCAGTCAGCCCACGCTTCATCATCCTCCGCGGAAAAATCGAATTCCTCAGAGTGCCCTCCACGTGGATAATACTTTGCGCTGTGATCCCGATCGAGCGCAATTATGACCGGCGCGCCATCCAATTCTTTTACATAATAGACGGTTTCATCCCAATAGGCCAGCACTCTTATAATATCAGAATCCGCTAAAGTGGCGATCGGCGTATTGGAATGGATTTCGCATATATCCCATTGATCCTCGCTTGCCGGTGTGGCATAATAAATCTTGCCATACCCGCTTCCCTCCAGCAGGTATCCTTGGCCGATATTTTTGATTGGGAATGAATCTCCGCCGCTGATCGATTTCATGATCACCTTTTCATCGGTATCTGGATCAACGCTAATCCAATAGCAGTAATATTGATTTGCTTTTGCCGACTCAGCGTGCGCACAAATGCACACGCTGAGCACACACAAAATAACAATAAACGCGATCATCTCAAATCGGGGTTGTATCGCATCATATTCTCGCCGAAACTTGGGGCCTTTCATCAACTCCTGCTTGTATCGCTGAGAGTCATCCATAGTTCGTGCTCCTGTTGAGGTTTGTTTGCTGTGATTCATGATGAATGGACTGCACTTTTAGAATATTCCTTTTTTGATATATTGTCAAGGTTCATGGCAAGAAAAGAAGCCGCCGAGCGGATTGCTCGGCGGCCTTTTGGCATGTCGCTTTACTTCTTGTTCTTGATATACTCGTCGATGGCCGCGGCGGCGTTCTTGCCGGCGCCCATCGCCAGTATGACGGTCGCCGCGCCGGTGACGGCGTCGCCGCCGGCGTAGACGCCCTCGCGGCTGGTCAGGCCGTCCTCGCCCTGGGTGATGATACAGCCGTGCTTGTTGGCTTCGAGGCCCGGGGTGGTGGAGCGGATCAGCGGGTTCGGGC
>CANQGC010000377.1 GCA_947600345.1 uncultured Clostridia bacterium | reverse complement strand
CCTCCGCCGCGTGGATCATGCCGCTGTCCTCGCTGACCGGTATGAACGCGCCGGACAGCCCGCCCACGTTGGACGATGCCATCACGCCGCCCTTCTTCACCGCGTCGTTGAGCAGCGCCAGCGCTGCCGTGGTGCCGTGGGTGCCGCAGCACTCCAGGCCCATCTCCTCCAGGATCGCCGCCACGCTGTCGCCCACCGCCGGGGTCGGGGCGAGGGACAGATCGACGATGCCGAAGGGCACGCCCAAGCGCCGGCTGGCCTCCAGGGCCACGAGCTGGCCCACGCGGGTGATCTGGAATGCCGTGCGCTTGACGGTCTCGGCCACGACGTTGATGGGCTCGCCCTTGACCTTCTCCAGCGCCACCTTGACCACGCCCGGGCCGCTGACGCCCACGCTCACCGCGCAGTCGCCCTCGCCGGGGCCGTGGAACGCGCCCGCCATGAAGGGGTTGTCCTCCACCGCGTTGCAGAACACCACGAGCTTCGCGCAGCCCAGGCCGTCGCGGTCCGCCGTGCGCTCCGCCGTCTGCTTGACGATCTGGCCCATCAGCCGCACGGCGTCCATGTTGATGCCGGCGCGGGTGGAGCCGATGTTGATGGACGAGCAGACCAGGTCGGTGCTCGCCAGCGCCTCGGGGATGGAGCGGATCAGCCGGGCGTCGGCCTCGGTCATGGCCTTCTGCACCAGCGCCGAGTAGCCGCCGATGAAGTCCACGCCGGTCTCCTTGGCCGCCTTATCCAGCGCCAGCGCCAGCCGCTCCGGGTGCTTGATGCCGCCGGAGATCAACGCCGCCGGGGTCACCGAGATGCGCTTGTTGACGATGGGCACGCCGTACTCCCGCTCGATGGCCCGGCCCACCTCCACCAGGTGTTCGGCCTGGCGGGCGATGCGGGTGTAGACCCGGGAACAGAGCAGCTTTTCGTCGTCGGTCACGCAGTTGAACAGCGATATGCCCATGGTGATCGTGCGCACGTCCAGCTTCTGGTGGTCGATCATCCGCAGGGTTTCCCAGATGTCGGAGGTATTGAACACAGCCGCCACCTCCTCAGATGTGATGCATCGCGTCGAAGATCTCGCCGCGCTGGATGCGAATCTGCAGGCCCAGCTCCTCGCCCAGCGTACCGAGCTCTCGGGACACGGAGTCGAAGTCGCAGTGCTCGCTGGAGACGTCCACCATCATGACCATGCTGAATATGCCGGAGAGTATGGTCTGGGACAGGTCGAGGATATTGACGTCGTGCTCATAGAGCACCCGGGTCACCTTCGCAATGATGCCGCGCTGGTCGTTTCCCAGCACGCTCACCACCGCCTTGCGCGTTTCATTCATTGGTATTCCACCTCACTCGCCAATATTGTAGTGCACAGCGGCAAGAAATACAAGAAATTCCGGGTAAACTAATCCTTTAGAATGCGACAACCTCCGCGCCTCAGCGCACAGGTTTGAAAAGGCGCAGGCATTGTGCTAGAATGTTCGCGAGGTACAAAAGATGAACGGCAGCCGCTTTGAGTGGGACGAGGTTTTGACGAATGACTCCGCTTTGACCGACGCGGATCGCCGGGCGCTCGAGGAGGGCGCAAAGTACCCGATCATCCCAGACGACGATTGTCCGGAATTGACGCCGGAGAACATCCATCAGTACACAATCCTCTCCGACCATCCCGGCGGACTGGGTGCAAAAAAGACAAAGCGGGCATGATCTTCGCCCGCTTCGTTCAGAGAATCGCATAGCATGTGTAACGAAGGAGGCACCTCGCGTGATGACAATTCATACATCCGATAATTCTTGCGATCATTATGCGGAGTACTCGCGGTTGTACCGGGAAAACCCGCAGCAGGCGTACATAACAGCCAATCGTCACAGCGAATTGGAGCTTTTGCGCACGCTGTCTGAGGCAGAGGAGGACGTGCGCATCGGACGCATCGCACCCATCGAGGAAAGCTTTCGAGACATCCGCGAATCACTGAAGCTATGAGCCCGTCTACGCCATCGTGAATTCCCGGAGAGAATATCTGAATCTGATCTAAAACCGCACATGAATTTTCGCCGCGACGCTTGCCACGCCGCGGCGCTTCGTCTATAATTAGGGGAGGATTCCATCATACGGAGGGCGTACTCATGCAGGAATACTTACTCATCGGGGAGATCACGAAGCCGCAGGGGGTGCGCGGGGAGTTGAAGCTGCGGCCCATCACCTGCGATCCCGGGCGGTTTGAGGGATTGGAGACCGCGTATCTGAAGGATGGCGAGGGCTACCGGCCCGTGTCCATATCGGTGCGGCGCGCCGGGGACGACGCGGTGTTCCTGCGCATGGAGGGCGTCGAGACCCGGGACGACGCGGAGAAGCTGCGCGGCACGGCGCTCTACATCGACCGCGCCCACGCCGTGGAGCTGGACGAGGATTCCGCCTTCCTCTGCGACCTGGTGGGGCTCAAGGGCGTCTGCGACGACGGCAGCGAGATCGGGAAGCTGACCGAGGTGATGCAGCCCGGCGGCAACGACGTGTACGTGTTCTCCGGGCCGAAGGGCGAGGTGCTGGTTCCGGCGCTGAAGTCCGTGGTCAGAAAGGTCGACCTGGCGGCGGGCGTGATGCTGCTGGACGCAAAGCGCATGGCCGAGGTGGCGGTGTACGATGAAGATTAAGATACTGACGC
>CANQGC010000376.1 GCA_947600345.1 uncultured Clostridia bacterium | reverse complement strand
TCATTCTGGTGGTCGTGTGCATCGCGCGCCCGAACTTCCTGGACGTGTCGAACCTCTTGAACATCATCAAGCAGGCGTCCACGAAGGGCATCCTGGCGCTGGGCTGCGCGGGCCTGATCGTGCTGGCCGGCACCGACCTTTCCATCGGCCGCGTGCTGGGCGTGTCCGCCGCGGTGACCGCGTCGCTGGTGCAGTCCGTGGACTACGCCTCGCGCATGTTCCCGCAGATGACCCACCAGCTCCCGCTGTGGCTGCCGCTGCTGGCCTCCATCGCGGTGGCCGTGGTGTTCTGCCTGTTCAACGGCTTCGGCGTGGCGAAGCTCCACCTGCACGCCTTCATCGTGACACTGGGCACGCAGCTGATCGCCCAGGGCCTCTGCTGCATCTACATCGAGTCCCAGCCCTCCGGCACTGCCCAGGCGCTGTCCACCTTTGACCGCAACTTCCTGAACTTCGCTGCGGGCAACCTGAACCTTGGCTCCGTGCGCATCCCGCTGGTCGTGATCTACTTCGCGATCATCGCTGTGATCATGTGGTTCGTCTGGAACAAGACCCGGCTCGGCAAGAACATGTTCGCGGTCGGCGGCAACACCGAGGCCGCGGCGGTCTCCGGCGTGAACGTCGCCAAGACCATCATGCTGGTGTACCTGATCGCCGGTATCCTCTACGGCACCTCCGCCTACCTGGAGGCCGCGCGTATCACCTCCGTCGGCGCGAACACCGGTCTGAACTACGAGACCGACGCCATCTCCGCCTGCGTGGTCGGCGGCGTCTCCTTCTCGGGCGGCGTCGGCACGATCCAGGGCGTCGTCATCGGCGCGATCCTGCTGCAGGCCATCAACTACTCGCTGCAGTTCCTGGGCGTCAACCCGTACATCCAGTACGTGGTTCGCGGTCTGATCATCATACTGGCCGTGTCCATCGACGTGCGCAAGTACATCGCCAAGAAGTAATATGGGAGCCTTCGACAAGAATCCCGGAAGCCGCGCCCAGGCCGAGATGGAGGACGCGGCGCAGCGGGCGGAGGCCCCGAGCCGGGAGGAGTTCCAGGAGAAGCTCCGCCTGCAGACCGGCGACGAGAAGTTCGCCAGGACCTACCGCAATCGCGGCAGGCTCTACGACAAGATCCCGTTCTCGCTGCACACGATGGACGTCATCATATTCGCCATCGTGGTGCTGATCGTGGTATTGATCGTGGTGGGCATCGTCATCGGCCAGTGAGGACATTTCAGAAGCGAGGGGGAGGCGAAAGCCTTCCCTTCGCGGATTTTTGGAGGATTCGCGACTTGCAACGGCCGCACGGCTATGCTATAATGAATCGGTAGAAGTGCGCTTGCACAAGAAGCTGAAATCCCATGGAGGTGCGCTTTGAATCAGGAAAACGTCAGGCCCGGCGCGGGCAGGATCGTCGCGGGCATCGCCCTGGGCGCGCTGCTCGCGCTGGTCACGCCACTTTTGCTGCTGGTGGAGCTGCTCTCGCCCACGGCGGCGGTGCTGCTGCCGTCGGTGGGGCTGGTGGCGCTGTACCGCTGGTCGGGCCGGGGCACCGCGCTCTTCTCGGCGCTGTTGACGCTGCTGTCCTCCTCCTGGTACGGGGGCACGACGTTGGCGCTGGTGACGCTGGCGCTGTCGGTGCTGCCGCCGATGATACTGCCGCGCTGGCAGGACAAGCCGTTCTTCGAGCAGCTGCGGCTGTCCATCGCTGCCTTCGGCATCGGCGTGCTGGCGGCCGTGGCGGTGATCTACTTCAACTTCGGCGGCAACATGATCGAGCGCGCGCTCGGCCAGTTTCCCGAGATGGTGCGCACGCTGCCGCAGGAGTACATCGCGCCGGTCGTGGAGTACATGTCCTCCATGCTGGGGCGGCCGGTCACGATGGACGCCTTCTACGAGCTCTACGACTCCGTGATCGCCGAGCTGATTCCGCTCTACCAGCGGCTGATGCCCCAGCGCCTGTTCACCGGCGCTCTGATCTCCGCGCTGCTGAGCGTCTGGCTGTCGAACCGGATGCGCGCGAAGCGGGGCCAGGCCGCGCCCGGAAGCTACGTGCCGCTGCGGGGATGGGCGCTTCCCGCGTCCACCACCACGGGCCTGCTGCTGTTGCTGGTGGTGAGCTGGGCGCTGACGCTGACGAACATGAGCGGCGGCGAGACGGTGTACTACGCCGTGTATGGCATCGCGAGCGTGGCCTTCAGCGCGCAGACGCTGGGCTCCGCGGCGCGCAGGCTGTGCTACACCCACCTGCGGCCCGGCGGTCGGCGCGCGTTGCTGCTCGTGATCGGATTCCTGGGGATGCTGTGGCTGCCGGACGCGCTGATGATTTACGGCGCGGCTTCGGCCATATTCGGCTCCCGGGGCGTGCTGATGCAGCGCAGGCAAAACCAGAATGACGGCCGCTTCGGCGGCGACGGAAAATAGGAGGGAAGCTTACCATGAAGGTCATACTGCTCCAGGACATCAAGGGCACCGGCAAGAAGGATCAGATCGTCGAGGCCTCCGACGGCTACGCCCGCAACTATCTGATCCCCCGCAAGATGGCCAAGGAGGCCACGACGGAGGCGCTCAACTCCATCGAGCGCGCCAAGAGCGCTGACAAGCATCGCGAGGAAGTGAAGCGCGCCGAGGCCGAGCAGCTCGCCCGCGAGCTCAAGGGCAAGGTGGTGCAGCTGA
>CANQGC010000375.1 GCA_947600345.1 uncultured Clostridia bacterium | reverse complement strand
CCAGCGTGTCGGCGTGATGCACGCGGTCGGCGATGAGCATGTAGTGGGGCGACACGCCCGGCGTGGCGACCAGCACGGACTCGATCTGGCTCGGGAACACGTTCACGCCGCGGATGACCAGCATGTCGTCCGAGCGGCCGGTCACGCGGCCCATGCGAGCCAGCGTCCTGCCGCAGTCGCACTTCTTGTCGGTCAGCGTCACCATGTCGTGGGTGCGGTAGCGCATCATCGGCATGCCGGTCTTGGTGATCGTGGTGAAGACCAATTCGCCCTCGACGCCGTAGGGCAGCTGCTCGCCGGTGGCGGGGTTGATGACCTCGGCGATCACGTGGTCCTCGTTGATGTGCATGCCCTGCTTGGCCAGGCACTCGAAACTCACGCCCGGGCCCGCGATCTCGGTCAGCCCGTAGATGTCGCAGGCGTCGATGCAGAGGAGCTCCTCGATGCGCTGGCGCATGCCCTCGGTCCAGGGCTCCGCGCCGAAGCAGCCGGCCTTGAGCTTGAGGTCCCGCTTGGGATCCATGCCCATGTCGTGAATCGTCTCGCCCAGGTACACCGCGTAGCTCGGCGTGCAGCACAGCATCGTCACGCCCAGCTCCTTCATCATGAGAATCTGCCTTTGCGTGTTGCCGCTGGACATGGGCACGACCATCGCGCCGATGGTGTCCGCGCCCTGGTAGGCGCCGAAGCCGCCGGTGAACAGGCCCAGGCCGTAGGACACCTGCACGATGTCCTCCGGGCCGCCGCCCGCCGCCGTGAGCGTGCGCGCCATCATCTCGGACCAGATGTTCACGTCGTCCCGGGTGTAGCCGGATACGATGGGGTGGCCCGTGGTGCCGGACGAGCCCTGGATGCGCACGATATCGCGCGTGGGCACGGCCAGCAGGCCGAAGGGGAAGTAGTCGCGCAGATCCGGCTTGTCCATGAAGGGCAGGTACTTCAAGTCCTCCAGGCCGCGGATGTCCTCGGGCTTCACGCCCGCGGCGTCCATGCGGTCGCGGTACATCTTCACGTTGTCGTACTCGTGGCGAACGGCCTTCACCAGCAGCTCGCCCTGCATGTGCATCAGCTCGTCGCGGCTGATGCACTCCATCTTCGGATTCCAGATGTGGTGTTCGATGGGTCTGACTTGCATTGGTATGTATCCTCCTGGCGTATCTTTTATTTCTGCTCCTTCTCTTCGCCCAGCGGTATGAACTCCACCGTGTTGGTGCCGTCCTGCCACAGGCGCTCGATGTTGTAGAACCTGCGCTCCTCCGGGTGGAAGATGTGCACGATCACATGGGCGTAGTCCAGCACGATCCACTTGGATTCGCGCGCGCCCTCCTTGCGGCGGGGCTCGATGCCCTCCTCCGCCAGCTTGTCCTCCAGGTCGTCCGCCAGCGTGCGCACCGCCTGGATGTTGCGGCCGTTGCAGATCACGAAGTAGTCCGTGATCGAGGTCAGGTGCGTGACCTCCAGAATCTGAATCTCCATCGCGCCCTTCTGATCCAGGAAGCGCGCCGCCTTCAGGGCCAGTTCCTTGGCTTCGTTCATGGGTCCTCCTCCTTCTCTCATTTCATCATGGCGAGCGTGCGCCGGTGGGGCAGCCCGCCCTCGCTTCTCACGTGTTCGCCGGTCAGCTGCGCGCACAGCCGCGCGGCGGCGAAGATGTCCCTCTCCGAGAGGTTGCGCGCCTCGGAGAGCCCCGGAAAGTCCTCCCGGTTGGGCTCCACGAAGTCGGATACGTAGATCAGCGCGTCCAGCGCGCTCATCCGCTCCGCGCCGATGGTGTGTTTGCGGATGGCGGAGAGTATGTCCCGATCCCGCACGCCGAAGCGACGGTAGGCCATCACGCTGCCCGCCGGGGCGTGGACCACCCGGTCCGCCGCGAGCTCCGCTTCGTCCGCGTCGGGCACCTCCCGGGCGAGCGCGCGCTGCTCGAAGATGGGCATCGACTTCACGCAGTCGTGCAGCAGCCCCGCCAGCTCCGCCCGCCTTGGATCGACGCCGTAGCGCTTCGCCAGGCGGCGGGCCGTCTCCGCCACGCCCAGCGTGTGCCGGTAGCGGCCGGGCTTGAGCTCCGACTTCAGTATGTCCAGAATCTGCGCCTTCGATTTATCGCAGAGGTAGAGCCCCCTATCCCGGATGTACTTCTCCACCGGCTCCGGCACCAGGCCCGCTATGCTCCTTCCCTCGGCCACGCGCTCGCGCACCTGGGTGGACGATATGTCCGGGCCGTGGAAGGGCAGGTTTTCAAACCGCGCGCCGTATTTCGCTTCAAGCTCCTTCATGCGCGCGACACTGGCGTCCTCCTCCGCCCGGCCGTTGACCGCGAAGGTGCAGAGCTTCGCCACCTCGCCGAACTCCCGCCAGGAGTCCAGCACGTCCAGCGTGTCCGCGCCGATCAGGTAGAACCACTCGGTGCTCGGGTTCATCCGGCGCAGCTCCCGCAGGGTATCCAGCGTGTAGGTCACGCCCTCGCGCTCGATCTCCAGCGCGCAGGCGAAGAGCCCTTCCCTGCCGACGCAGGCCAGCTTCGCCATCTCCAGGCGGTCGGAAGCCGGCGTGGGCGGGTCCTTGTGGGGCGGGTCGCCCGCGGGCAACAGCATCACGCGGTCGAGCCGCAGCAGCTCCCGCGCGCGCTCCGCCACGAACACGTGGCCGCTGTGCACCGGGTCCAGCGTGCCGCCCATGATTCCAACCCGCATACCGCATC
>CANQGC010000374.1 GCA_947600345.1 uncultured Clostridia bacterium | reverse complement strand
GACTCGGACTCGCGACCTCCACCTTGGCAAGGTGGCGCTCTACCAACTGAGCTACTACCGCATGTTGTGTGGAGCGGGTGATGGGAATCGAACCCACGTAGCCAGCTTGGAAGGCTGGAACTCTACCATTGAGTTACACCCGCACGCCTCAAATGGAGAATGGAGCGGTAGACGAGACTCGGACTCGCGACCTCCACCTTGGCAAGGTGGCGCTCTACCAACTGAGCTACTACCGCGCAAACGTTGCTTGCCGCCGTCGGATTGGTGCGGACGAAGAGACTCGAACTCTTACGTCGAAACACCAGAACCTAAATCTGGCGCGTCTGCCAATTCCGCCACGCCCGCACGATCCGACAAGGCACTACACGAACCGCGCTCTGCGGCAATCAACAAAAGCTATTATATCCCAAGAAGTTCCCCTTGTCAAGGGGTTTTTCTGGATTTTACCAAAGGAAAGTGCGGCGTTCGCCCGCGCTGGAAGCAGCGTCCCCTCCGAACGCGGGGAGCGCCGCCTCCTGTGCGGATGCACTACTTCACGAAGTGCAGCTTGCCCTCGCCGATCTTGTGGGCCTCCTTGGTGACGGAGGGATGGCCGATGGCGATGGCGATGGCGAAGTGGTGGCCCTCCGGGAAGCCGAAGCGCTGCTCCCAGCTGGGATCGGCGTTGAAGACCTCCTTCGGGCGGCCCAGAATCACGCTGCCCAGCCCGAGGCCCATCGCGGCCAGCGCCAGGTTTTCCACGGCGATGCCGGCGTCCACCTGGGCGAAGTTCGAGGCGGGGCGCTCTGGCAGGCTGATGAACACGCACAGCGGCGCGCGGAAGAGCACGTCGTACTTGCTGGCGTCGATGGCGCCGGGGGGCAGCAGCGGCCGGTAGGCGGCGCTGAACTCGTCCAGGAGCGCCCGGTTGGTGACGAAGCTGAAGTGCCAGTCCTGGCAGTTGCGGGCCGTGGGGGAGGCCAGCGCGGCATCCGCGAGGGCCTGAAGCTCCGCCTCGGTGAGCGCTTCGTCGGTGTAGCCGCGGTTGCTGCGGCGGTCGAGTATGGCCTGCTGGATGGGGTTCATGTGCAATCTCCTTTCATAGGTGGCGGTCATGAGCTTCTGGCACTCCTCGAGGAAGCCCAGCGTGTACTCCATGTCCAGGTACTTCGCCGGGCCCGGCATGGGGCAGGGCCGGTCGTAGAATTTGAGCGTCTCGTCCCGCCAGGCGTCGAACTCGCGCTTGGTGAGCATCGGGTGGTCGTCCGGCGAATCTCCCCGGCGCACCAGCTCGAAGAGCATCGGCGTGAGCGGGGATTCGTCGTGGAGGCGGAAGTCGGTGACACAGGTGTCGTTGTAGTAGATCTTCGGGTCAGGCTTGCCGCTGGGCAGCAGCATCTCGGGGAAGCGGGCGCGGAAGTCCGTGGCCCACTGGCCGTCGAGCAGCACGTGGATGCCGTAGCCGATGTCGAAGGGCGAGAAGCGCTCGCGCCAGTAGGCGAGCACGGCGTCCGGATCGGGCGTGCGCCAGTTGTTGTAGTGCACGTAGTTCTTGTGGGACTTGTCGTCGTGATCGCGGATGTGGATCGCGTCCGGAGAGATCGCGCCCAGGTAGTAGTCCGGGTTTTCGCGAAGCTCCGGCTTGTCCTGCGCCCATTCCCAGGCCGCGAGCAGATGCACCATCGGCAGCGCCATCCTTCCACCCCCAATCGGTAATATTTTAAATCCGATCGGTTCTCTTGTCAAGAACTCCTTGACACTCATGTGCGCCCCTGGTATAATAGAAAGTGACAACAAAAGATCATTTGCCTTATCCAGAGTGGTTGAGGGACGGGCCCGATGAAACCCGGCAACCGGTCGTCGAAGCGTTGAAGCGCAGGCGGCAAGGTGCCAATTCCCGCGGCAGGAGCCGGAAGATGAGGTGAGCTTATGCAAGACATTCGACTCGCCAACGGCGGGTCTTTTTGTTGATTCTACATTAGGAGGCTGCAAGGAATATGCGCCATCTCTTTACCTCGGAGTCCGTGACCGAGGGACATCCGGACAAGGTCTGCGACCAGATCTCCGACGCCGTGCTCGACGCCATACTGGCCCAGGATCCCGAAGCCCACGTGGCCTGTGAGTGCGCCGCCACCACCGGCATGGTGCTGGTGATGGGCGAGATCAGCACCAGCGCCTACGTGCCCATCGACAAGATCGCCCGGGCCAAGATCGTGGAGATCGGCTACGACCGCGCCAAGTACGGCTTCGACGGCCAGAGCTGCGCCGTGCTCACCAGCATCGACGAGCAGTCGCCCGACATCGCCCAGGGCGTGAACCGCGAGGTTGACATGGACCAGGGCGCGGGCGACCAGGGCATGATGTTCGGCTACGCCTGCGACGAGACGAAGGAGTACATGCCGCTGGCCATCTCGCTGGCGCACAGGCTCACCCGGCGACTGTCCGAGCTTCGCAAGGACGGCACGCTGAACTGGCTGCGCCCCGACGGCAAGGCCCAGGTGACGGTGGAGTACGAGGACGATAAGCCCATCCGCATCGACGCCGTGGTGGTCTCCACCCAGCACGCGCCGGAGGTGGAGCAGGACGAAATTCGCGCGGAGATACTCGACAAAGTGATTCGCTCGGTGATCCCGGCGGAGATGCTGGACGGGGACACCAAGTACTTCGTCAACCCCACCGGCCGCTTCGTGATCGGCGGGCCCCAGGGCGACTCCGGCCTCACCGGC
>CANQGC010000373.1 GCA_947600345.1 uncultured Clostridia bacterium | reverse complement strand
CCCATGAAGGTCTGGCCGATCAGCAGGCTCGCCAGCGCGATGGTGACCATGCCGGAGCCGATGTCGATGTTCACCGATTTCTGGCTCTGCGCCAGCAAACAGCCGGACAGCCCCGTGAAGGCGTTGGACACGCACAGCCCCACCATCGTGGTGAAGACCGGGTTGATCGACGAGGAGCGGACCATGTACGGGTTGTTGCCCGTGGCGCGGATGGCGAGGCCGAGGCGCGTGCGCAGGAACAGCGCCAGGAATACGATCACCAGCACCACCGCAATCAGCACGATCACGAGCTCGAACTGCCCGGCCAGCGGCGTGCCGGCCAGCAGCGCCTTCATCTTGGTGAACACGGTCTCCGTCTTGTTCATGTTCAGTATGGAGGACTTGCCCATCACGGCGATGTTGATGGAGTAGAGCCCCGTGTTCACGATGATGCCGGCCAGCAGGCTCTCGATGCCGAAGCGGGTCTGGAGCACGGCGGTGACGAAGCCCGACAGGACCCCCGCGGCCATGGCGGCGGGGATGGAGAGGTACGGATGGCCGGAGATGGCCACCACCGCGCCCACGGCGGCGCCCAGCGTGAAGCAGCCGTCCGTGGAAAGGTCGCACACGTTCAGCATGGAGTAGCTCAGAAACAGGGCCAGCACGGTGAGCGAGCAGGTCAGCCCCAGCTCCAGGGCGGTCTGTACAAGTCCCCAAATTGCGGTCAATGACATGATTTACCTCCGGTAAAAGAGGGGCCGGGACGGAAAGTCCCGACCCTTGTGCTCAGGCTCTCGGATTACTCGGCGACGTCGTCGAAGCTCTCAGCGGTGGTGATGGGCTGCACGGCGGTGCAGAGGGGCGCGAAGGTCTCGGCGACCGCGTCATAGTCCAGGCCCAGCGTGGCGCAGATGTCGGTGTTGACGGTGGCGATGCCGTTGTCGAAGGTCACGACCGGCGTCTCGGCGGGATTGGCGCCGTCTACCAGGATGGCCTTGATCAGGTTGGCGGTCTCGATGCCCAGGTTGGCGTAGTCCACGCCGTAGCCCACGAACGCGCCGTTCAGGGCGAAGGAGTCCGCTCCGCCGTAGTGGCGGATGCCGGCGTCGGCCATCGCCTCATAGATGGACAGCTCGGCGGTCATGATGGTGTTGTCCGAGGGGGTGAAGGCGGCGTCCACGCCGTCGGCGACCATGGAATCCACGGCCAACTGAACCTCGGGGACGGTGGTGCCGTTGTACTCCTTATAGGCGACGCCCTTCGCGTCCAGGATCTCCTTGGCGGCCTGGATGAAGGGGGTGGAGGAATCCTGGCCCAGGTCGTAGAGCAGGCCCACCAGGTCGGTGTCCGGCTTCTCGGCGAAGATCAGGTTGAAGATGGCGTTCGTGTCCAGATAGTCGCTGGTGCCGGTGATGTTGGCGCCGGGAGCGTCCATGCTGGCCACCAGGCCCGCGCTCACGGGATCGGAGACGGCGGCGAACACCACGGGGATCTGGTTGTCCTCGGTGTCGGCCTGCATGGCGATGGCCACGGGGGTGGCGACGCCCACCATCAGATCCACATTCTCGGCGATGAAGTTCTGAATGATCTGCTCCATGACGGCCGCGTCGGCGTTGCAGTTGTCGTAGCTGACTTCAAAGGTCACGCCCAGCTCCTCGCCCAGAGCGGTCAGCTGGGTCTGGATGTTGTCCACGATCTGGTTCAGGGAAGCGTCGTCCACGTAGTTGCAGATGCCCACTTTGAAGGTCTGGCCCTCTTCGGCCATTGCGGGGACGGCCAGCGCGAAGAGCACGGCCAGGGCAAGTACGGTGCAGAGGATCTTTTTCATGGTACTATCTCCTTTTTATAATGTAGTTGATTTGGGGATTTGGGTTACCGTGTCTATGATGTCTCGGGCTCGCGCCCGCCATCGTCTGGATAGAATGAACATTTTTGCGGCTCCTCCCGGCAAACAAAAATCCTGCCCCAGCTGTTCTGCTGGGACAGGATGCGTTTTCATTCCTGCGGTGCCACCCGGCTTGACGCTTGCGCGCCCGCTCACTTCCATACACGATGAATATGTATGCCGCTCTGATAACGGGTGCGGAACCCGTCGGTTGCTACTCGCCCTTCGGCTTTCGGCCGCCCTCATAAGTCCATTCGCGCGGGCGCGACCGCCGCAATTCCACCGCCTGCGGCTCTCTTTGGATCGGGTTTTCCGCGTTACTACTCTTACTCACCGGTTTGCTTGCGCTTGTTGAAAATGATTATAGTCAGCCCCGAGCGGTTTGTCAAGCACTTTTTCCGAAAAAGCCGCAAAAAATGTTCCCGAACGATCTTTGCACGATTTTGCATGCAATATGGTGAAAAGGCGAACCATTACAGAAATATGACAGCATAACATTCGGATATGAAGGAAACTGCGGCGAAATATCATAGTTATGTGTTATTTTCAGATGAAGTTGCCAAAATCACTTGACAGATTTCGACGAACTTGCTATAATAAACAAGTCGTCGCAAGCGAGGACTGCGGCAAAATTGTGGCAGCCCGAGCGACGAGCGAACCTTGAAAACGATACAGCGAATAGAGACAAGGCAAAAAGAACAGTCAGTATTCTGAGAGTAAGACGCCGTGTCATGGAGGAAAGCGAATCGGCTTTGGCGAGCCGGGTTGTGAGTAGGGCATGGTGCGGATGAAGGATTGAACATCAGAGTTTGATCCTGGCTCAGGACGAACGCTGGCGGCGT
>CANQGC010000372.1 GCA_947600345.1 uncultured Clostridia bacterium | reverse complement strand
CATGCCCCGGGCGAACACGACCTCGCCGCGCTTCTCCCCATCCCGGATGCCGGGATAGGCGCGCTCCAGCCTGCGCCAGACGAAGCCGGAGATGCGCGCGGAGAGCCGGTCGGCGCGCTCGCGCTCCAGCTGCTCCATGCGCCCGGGCGCGCCCCTGCGCACCGCCAGGATCGACGTGACCAGATCGACGGCCACCAGCGCCCAGAACACAATCGCCACGGCGCTCAGCAGCCGCGCAGGGAGCAGCTCCGCCAGCAGCATCAGCGCCGGCTGGAGCAGCAGGTAGATCAGCAGTATCCCCGCGGCGGTCAGGGCGTTGCGCAGCGCGCCGCGCAGCGCGCCGCCGGGCGCACCCTCCTGCAGCCGGGCGTTGCCCGTGATCCTGCCGCTGAAGAAGCCCAGCACCGCGCGCACGATCACGAAGTTGGCTAGAGCGATCAGGTACATGCCGAAGTAGTTCCGCCCCAGCGTGGGCAGCGCGATGGCCAGGTTTGAGAAAACCACGCCCACGCCGAAGTCGATGGGCATCGAGAGCAATCCGGGATTGACGTACTTCTTTTCCCGGATCGCGAAGAACACCGTCTCCGCGGCCCACGCGAGGAAGCCATAGATCAGCAGAAACAGCGTCTGCTGCGCGAAATTGAAGCGCATATACCCTTCTCCTCCTTTGTACCGCATGCCACCGCCGCGGCGCGCTTTACCGCCGGACGGTGCGAACGTCTCCGAATAATACCTTCGCTGCCTCCGCGCCGTTTCCTGCATCCCTCGCAAAATCTTCCGCGCCGCCGCTTCCTTGGGATACGCGCAAAGTTTTACCCAAGCTTTGTTTGCCATCCCGGCAAAAGTATGTTATATTGGAGAGGGCACACAAGACGGGCTTCCCCCATACCTCGGAGGACGCCCGCTTTTTTATATGGAGGATGCGTATGCAGAAGATCGGTTTCGACAGCCGGAAGTACATCCAGCTTCAATCGGAGAAGATTCGCGAGCGGATCGCCCAGTTCGGCGGCAAGCTCTACCTGGAGTTCGGCGGCAAGCTCTTCGACGACTACCACGCTTCCCGCGTGCTGCCGGGCTTCGCGCCGGACAACAAGCTGCGGATGCTGATGGAGCTCCGGGAGCAGGCGGAGATCGTCATCGCCATCAACGCCAACGACATCGAGAAGAACAAGAAGCGCGGCGACCTGGACATCACCTACGACGTGGACGTGATCCGGCTGGTGGACGCCTTCCGGGACTTCGGCCTGTACGTGGGCAGCATCGCGCTGACCCAGTACACCGGCCAGCCCTCGGCCGAGGTGTTCGAGGCGCGGATGAAGAAGCTGGGCCTGCCGGTATACCGGCTCTACCGCATACCGGACTACCCCGGCAACGTGCCCGGCATCGTGAGCCCCGAGGGCTACGGCCGCAACGACTTCATCCCCACCACGCACTCGCTGGTGGTGGTCACCGCGCCCGGGCCGGGCAGCGGCAAGATGGCGACCTGCTTAAGCCAGCTCTACCACGAGCACGAGCGCGGCGTGCGGGCGGGCTACGCCAAGTTTGAGACCTTCCCCATATGGAATCTGCCGCTCAAGCACCCGGTGAACCTGGCCTACGAGGCCGCCACCGCCGATCTGAACGACGTGAACATGATCGACCCCTTCCACCTGGACGCCTACGGGGTCACCACGGTGAACTACAATCGCGACATCGAGTCCTTCCCGGTGCTGCAGGCGATCTTCGAGCGCATCTACGGCTCGAGCCCCTACAAGAGCCCCACGGACATGGGCGTCAACATGGCGGGCTTCGCCATCGTGGACGACGAGGCCTGCCGCGAGGCTTCGAAGGCGGAGATCATCCGGCGCTACTTCAAGAGCGCGCGGCTGCTGCGCGAGGGCTTTGCCGAGCCCACTGAAGTGCAGAAGCAGGAGCTATTGATGCGCACGCTGGACATCTCGCCCGAGCAGCGGTCGCCGGTGCTGCCCGCGCGGGCGGTGGCCGAGGCCACGGGCGAGCCGGGCACGGCCATCGAGCTGCCGGACGGGCGCATCGTGACCGGCAAGACCACGAACCTGCTGGGCGCGAGCTCGGCGGCGCTCCTGAACGCGCTGAAGGCGCTGGCGGGCATACCGGACGGCATCGACCTGATCTCCCCCACCGTGATCGAGCCGATCCAGGATCTGAAGGTCAACCACCTGCGCAACCGCAATCCCCGGTTGCACATCAACGAGGTGCTGATCGCTCTGGCCATCTGCGCGGCCACGGCGCCCAGCGCGGCGGCGGCCATCGAGCAGCTGGCGAGGCTGGACGGCTGCGAGGCCCACTCCAGCGTGATCCTCTCCCAGGCCGATGAGGACAGCTTCAAGCGTCTGGGCATGAACGTGACCTTCGACCCGGTGTATCAGACGAACAAGCTCTACCACAAGTAATTCGCGAGCGTAATCCGCATAAGAACATCCCGGAGGTGTTTTGTATGAAGGAGATCAACTATCTGGACGCCATTCGCACCACGGTGGAGCACCTGGAGCATGGCGGCGTGTTCCTGACGGTCGCGGGCGAGCGGCCGAACACCATGACCATCGGCTGGGCGAGCGTGGGCTGCGTCTGGGGCAAGCCCGTATTCATGGCGCTGGTGCGGCCCCAGCGGCACACCTTCGGCCTGATCCAGGCCGCGGGCGAGTTTACCGTGAGCGTGCCCACGCAGGACCCGCTCAAGGCGGAGCTCGCC
>CANQGC010000371.1 GCA_947600345.1 uncultured Clostridia bacterium | reverse complement strand
CTCTCTATAGCGTTGGTGGTGTACATGACCTTCCGGGCGGTCTGGGAGAACTTGAACATGGGGCTGATGCAGTCCCAATTATCGCTCCAGCGCTTCATACAGCCGGGATACTTGACCTCCCATGCTGCCCGAACCTCGTCCAGGCAGGCCAGGGCGGTCTGTTCGTCCGGGGCATGGTAGATCGTCTTCAGGTCGTTGGCGAAGGCTTTCTTGTCCTTGTCCGCCACGTATTTCAGCGTATTGCGCACCACGTGCACGATGCACCTCTGGTATTCCGCCAGCGGATATGCCGCCGCGATGGCTTCCTTGATCCCGCTCAGGCCGTCCGCACAGATCACGAATATGTCCTGCACGCCGCGGTTTTTCAGCTCGTTGAGCACACTCAGCCAGAACTTCGCCGACTCGCTCTCGCCGATCGTGATGCTCAGCACTTCCTTGCGCCCTTCCTCGTTGATGCCGAGGATTACATAGGCCGCCGCTTTGCGGATCACATTGTTCTCCCGCATGTTGAACACTCTTGACACCCAATGTCACTTCGGAATGTGATATAGTACATCCCGAATTCCACGGACACCCCTTGACAAACTTCCGGAAGGCTTCCGAAAGGCTTCCTTGACGGATTCCGCTTTCCGTAGTATACTCTCTACAGTGATTTCGCGCGCCCGAGACGGGGCGCGCTTTTTTGCGCCCGTGGCGATGGCGAACGGAGGTGAACCCATGACGCCCAATCAGCGCATATTCGCGGACGAATACCTGAAGGACCGCAATGCGACCCGGGCGTATGCGGCCGCTTATCCGCGGATCAAGAACCCGGATGTGGCGCGTGCAGCCGGCGCGCGACTGTTAGCAAATGTTAATGTTTCCGCCTACGTGCAGCGCAGGCTCGATGAAATCTCCTCCGCCGCCGTGGCCGACGCCCGGGAGATACTGGAGTTTCACACCGGCGTCATGCGCGGCACGATCAAGGACCGCATGCTGCGCTTCACTGCCAAGGGCGCCCAGGAGATCGACGAGATCCCGCCGCGCATGGCGGACCGCATCGCCGCCGCGCGGGAGCTGGCGAAGCTGATCGGCGCGGACCGCGAACTGTCCCCGGACGCCGTGCGCGAGAGCAACGCCCAGATGCTGGCGCTGGCCGAGCTCATCAACAACCCCGGCCCGGCGCGCACCATCGAGGATGTCCTGAAAGCGGGTGACGGCGCGTGATCCCCTATGCGCAGTTCACCCCGAAGCAGCAGGCGTACATGCTCCGCGCCCGGAGCTCCTGGCTCAACGTGGCCGAGGGCGGCAAGCGCGCCGGAAAGAACATCATCAACTTAATCGCCTGGGCCGCCGCGCTGGATGTGCATCCTGACAAGCTGCACCTGGCGGCGGGCGTAAGCGCTTCGGCCGCCAAGCTCAACATCGTCGATTCCAACGGCTTCGGCCTGGCCTGGCTCTTCGCCGGGCGCTGCTACAGCGCCCAGTACCACGGCCGCGACGCGCTGTTCATCGCCTCGAAGACCGGGCAGAAGATCGTGCTCATCGCGGGCGGCAACAACGCGCGCAGCGCATCGCTCATCAAAGGTGAAAGCTACGGCACGGCCTACGTCACCGAGGCGAACGAGTGCCACGAGACCTTCGTGCAGGAGGTCTTCGACCGCACGCTGGCGTCCACCAGACGCCAGCTCTTCTTCGACCTCAACCCCAAGCCGCCTGCGCATTGGTTCTACGCCGACATACTGGACTATCAGGACGCGCGCGCCAGGCGCGGCGAGAACCCCGGCTACAACTACGGCCACTTCACCATCGCGGACAACCTGTCCCTGTCGGACGTCGTGTTGCGCGAGGAGCTCGACAAGTACGACCCGAGCTCCATCTGGTACCAGCGCGACATCCTCGGCCTGCGCACCAGCGCGTCCGGCCGCATCTACACCGGCTACAGCTACGACAAAGTCCGGATCACACCGGAGGAGATTCGCCGGCTGGACTTCTCGGAGCTCACCGTGGGCGTGGACGTGGGCGGCACCGACGCCACCGTGGCAACGCTCACCGGCATCACCCGGGGCAAAGACCCGGTCGTCGTCCACATCGACGGCATCTACCACAAGCAGGGCATCGACAACCGCATGGACGAGAGCGCCTACGCGCGCATGATCGTCGAGTGGCTGGCGCCCTGGGCGCTGACCTACCCCAAGATCGGCACCATCTACGTGGACAGCGCGAACAAGCTGTTCGCCGCCGGGCTGAAGAACGCGCTCGCCCGGCGCGGCCTGAACCGCTTCCGCGTGGCGGGCTTCGACAAGGGCGACGGCATACTCGCCCGCATCCAATTGACCTGCATGCTGCTGGCCCAGGGCAGATACCGCGTCTGCGACCGCATGACCAAGTGGCACGAGGCCATGCAGATGGCGACCTGGACGCAAGAGGACTTCGCCAAGGGCGAATGGGTGCGCACCGACGACGGCAGCTACCCGGTGGACTGCCTGGACAGCTCGGAATATAGTTACTACGCCATGAAGCGCTATTTGATTTAGGGGGCCAACATGGACAACATTCGACACCTGACCGCGCGCGAGGCGTGGAACGCGCTCGCGAGCTACCGGCACGACTACTACGAGAGCCTCTCGGCCATGTACTCCGGCGACCACGAGGCGCTCAAGAGCACGGGCGAGACGCACACCTTCTGGCGGCGCAGCCGGTGCAACTGCCGCATTCACGTCCCCATCGC
>CANQGC010000370.1 GCA_947600345.1 uncultured Clostridia bacterium | reverse complement strand
CCATCAGGAAGCCCTCCTCCGCAGGATCCCGGCTCTCGGAGGTTGCGGGCGCTTCATCCACTGCGGGAGCGTCCGGTGCCTCCTCCGAAGGCGCGTCCGGAGCCTCCTCTGGCGCTTCGGGCTCCTCCGAGGGATTCTCCCCCGGCTCCGCTTCCGGCGCGGCCTCCGGGGCCTCCGCTTCCAGCGCGGCCTCCGAAGCCTCCGACTCCGGCATCGATTCCGGCGCGCTCGCGGAAAGCTCCTGCTCCGCGATGGCTCCCAGCGCAAGCGTCAATACTGCCGCTACCAACAGCAGCGCAAGCATCCGCTTCGCTCTCTTCATCGTAAATCCCTCTCTTTCCGCGACGTGCGCGCTATACAAATCGCATGATTATCCTTCCCGAGCGCATCTCAATCCCGCAGGAAGCCAAACCACCGGCAATCGCTCGGGTATACCTGCACGTGCTGCGTATAAATGCCCTGCCCGAGCAGCATCGGAGCCACATAGTCGAAGGCCTCCTGGATCGTGACGACGCCGTTGTCGTTCTCGTCCGCGTACTTCTCCATGGTCCTGCCCCTGTCGCCATCGTAGCCGCATCCCTCCGCCAGAAGGGTGGTGAATATGCCCAGGTGCTTCCCACCGGACGAAAATGTACCCTCGTAGCTCGGCTCGTCCCTCGCGGCCGCGGTGATCACGAAGTAGCTGTCCGCGGCCAGGTTGGCGCGCGACCTTCTGCTGAAGGCTTGGATGAACGAATCCACAAAGCCCTCCGCGTCCATTTGCTCCTCACCGGGCAGGCTCGCGAACGAAGCCAGCTCGGGAGAGAGCATGTTCCCGCTGTAGCAGGCGTCGATGATGACGATCTTGCGCCCGGGAATCTCGTCCAGCACGCTCCTGAGGTCGTCCGCGGTGATGCTTTCGTAGTCGGTTCCGATCAGAGCGCCCTGCCGCCGCCAATCGCCGGACTGCAGGCCGTGGCCCGAGTAGTAAAACAGCGATACATCCTGTTCGCTCGCCCCGCCGAAGCACCTGCGGATGGCGCTTTTGATGCCGTCCGCGGTGAGATCGATGCAGGTCGTGGTCTGGTAGGGAGTGCCCGGATAGAGTCCCAGGCATTTCTCCATGGTCTTTACATCGTTCGGCGGGCCCTCGAGCGTATCAAGCATCCAGCTGTTCCGATAGCTCTGGCCGATAAGCAGCGCCCGGTAGGTGGTGTCCGCCTGGTAGTCGAGCTGTTGGCTCAGCGCGTAGCGATGCGCGGCGCTTCCCGGATCCGTTCGAATCAGCAGATCCTCCGGGCAGCCCCGCAGGAAATCCTCCCCCAGCTCCTCGGTTGCGGCCGGGATGGCGATCTCCACCAGGTTTTCGCAGCCCGCGAAGGCCCGCGCGCCGATGGCCGTCACCCCCTCGGGGACCACCACCTCGCGCATGGAGACATCGTTCAGGAAGGCCTCCTCCCCGATCTCCCGCAGTCCCCCGGGCAGCTCCACCGTCTCCGCGACGGCCGGCGCCAGCAGCAGCGCCGCGCCGAGCAGCGCCGCGAGCGCGCGCTTCACGTCTCTCTTCATACAATCCTCCCGATTCATCGCAAAGCTTCCGGGCGAGGTTCTCCGCCGCGGAGTCAGATTCGCAGAAGTTCGTCAATCCTCGGCGCAGCCCGCGAAGGCGTCCTCCACGACGCTCCGCACCGGCGAGGGAATGCAGGCAGATCTGCCAAGCCTCGCGCCGCTGATCCAAACACAGCGCGAACCGCGCAAAGCTATCAATATCCATTCAAAATATTACCATATTTGAATCATATTGTCTATAGATAGATACAATATTTTCAAACATATTAAGAGAGTGTCCGAGGGCGCGGCGACGCTCCGAATGTACCCCGCTTCCTAAGCAAATCTGCTGCCGAAAGTAAATTTCGCATCGAAATTTCCGCCAAGCTATTGACAAACATCCAAACCGCGTGTATAATAGAACACGTCGTTTGGGGCTGTAGCTCAGCTGGTTAGAGCGTCACGTTGACATCGTGAAGGTCATAGGTTCGAGCCCTACCAGCCCCACCATCAAACCGTCCAGCATTGGGCGGTTTTTTCTATGCGTCAAAGCCCCACGCCAGGCGTGGGGCTTACCGCATACAAAGAGGGCGCGCGTTCATCCTTGCCGCCCTTCGGAGTCCCCTTCCGGGGAACGGTATCAATGTCTATGATTCGATGAAGCGCGCGACCTCGTCCAGGTCGACGCCCCGGTCCGCGTCCACGATCAGCAGCCGGTCCTGGGGGAGCTCCCGGACCCACGCGTCGTACAGCGCCTTCTGCTTCTCCGCGTAGGCGCGGCCGAGCTCGCTCTCGTACTCCCTGCCCCGCAGTCGGAGGCGCTCGGTCAGCAGCGGCGTCGAACAGCGAATGTACACGTACTTATCAATCGGCGGCATCAGCCGGGCGATGCCCTTGGCCATCTTCTCGATCACGCCGTACTCCGTCTCGGTCAGGTCGCCCACCTCCAGCCGGTAGCGCGCCAGCACCAGGTTTTCGATCAGGCAGCGGTCGAAGAAGTAGAAGTCCTTGTCCGCGTCGCGCCAGTTCATGTGGTCGAAGTAGAGCGCCAGGAAGGTGATCTGGCTGTGGAACGACCATCGGGCGGAATCGGCGTAATATTCGCGGATGAAGGGATTGTCCTGGGGGCGCTCCTCGTGGGCGACGGCGCGGTCGCCGAAGCGCTCCAGCAGGCGCTCCAGCAGCGTGGTCTTCC
>CANQGC010000369.1 GCA_947600345.1 uncultured Clostridia bacterium | reverse complement strand
AGTTGTTGTTGACGTAATAGCCGAAGCTGCCGCCGTTGTCGATGCCCCAGAGCTTGGTCAGGCTCGGGCCGTAGCCCTCGTCCACCGCCGCGAAGCCCGCGGCCGCGCCGCCCTCGTAGTACTGCTCGTGGGCGCAGTAGAGCGCGTCGTAGACGGTGAGCTCGCCGTCGCCGTCCACGTCGGAGACCTCCGTGGCGGTGTGAGCCAGCTGGAATTCGCCGTTGCCGTCGCTGATGGTGACGTAGACGATTTCGGCCATCGCCGCGCCGCTCAGCAGCGCCAGCGCCAGCAGCGCGCAGATCAGTCTTCTCATGATGGGATACCTTCCTTTCCTTAACCTTGCTTTTTCCTTGGCCTTTCCGTGCCTTCCCTGTCGCCGGTACCGCTGGGGATTGAGCGCCTCGGGATAAAAAACCGCGCCCTTGCGGCGGCAGGGGCGCAGATTTCCCCGGCGAAGCGCGCGGCTCCGCCGCGGGCCGCGCTTCCCCTGTCCGGAAACGTTTGCCCTTCGCGCGCGCGGGCGACCCGGCTCTCGCGAATGCGATTACGGTAATGACGGTTGCGGCGGCATCTCACCGCGCTTCTCCCGTCGCGCGCGATTCGATCGGAATCGACAAGCGTAGTGTAGCATAGCCCGGGGCACTTGTCAACGCGCGCGCAGTTAAGTTTGAACCGAAGGAGGGGAATGTCGCAAATCAGTTGAAATTTGCCGCGCGCTGTGCTACAATTAAGTAAACACAAATCTTGGCATCGGGAGGGGTCGCTGTGAGCAAGGGCATCTGCGTGGCGGGCAACATGATCGTCGACACCGTCTACTTTACAAAGGGCTGGCCGAAGCAGGGCACGCTCTCGCACATCCGGGGCGGCACCGACCGCACCACCGGCGGCGCAGTGTGCAATACCATCATCGACCTGGCGAAGCTCGCCCCTACCATGCCGCTCTACGCCATGGGCAGGATCGGCGAAGACGCCGACGGCGATCTGATCCTGCAAAAGCTCGGCGAGCACAAAAACATCGACGTGAGCAAGGTGATCCGCGAGGGCAAGTCGGCGTTCACGATGGTGATGCAGGACACGATCTCCAACGAGCGGACGTTCTTCACCTGCATGTCCGCCAACGAGCGCTTCTGCGAGGACGACATCGACTTTGAAAAGCTCGATTGCGACATATTCCACATCGGCTACGTGCTGCTGCTCGACGCGCTGGATCAGCCGGACGCGGAGTACGGCAGCAAGATGGCGCGGCTGCTCCACGACGTGCAGCAGCGGGGCATCAGGACCTCGCTGGACGTGGTCAGCGAGGACAGCGACCGCTTCCGCACGCTCGTGCCCCCGGCGCTCAGGTACGCCGACTACTGCATCATCAACGAGATCGAGGCCGGCGGCGCGACGGGCATACCGCTGCGGGACGCGGACGACAAACTGCTCGTGGAGAACATCCCGAAGGCGCTGAAGCGCATGAAGGAGATGGGCGTGTCCACCTGGGCGGTGATCCACACCCCCGAGGGCGGCTACGGCCTGGACGAGCGGGACAACTATGTATCGCTGGACAGCCTGAGGCTGCCCGAGGGCTACATTCAGGGCAGCGTGGGCGCGGGCGACGCCTTCTGCGCCGGCGTGCTCTGCGCGGCGGAGCGGGGCGAGGATCTGCGCACGGCCATCGAGCTGGGCATCGGCTCCGCGGCGGCCTCGCTGAGCGAACCCGGCTCCACCGAGGGCATGAGGAGCGAGGCCGAGGTGCGGGAGCTGTACCGCAGGCTGCGCTAGAACAGCTTCGCGGGCCTGGGCGCCCGGTGGAAGGAGACCAGCGCCAGAAAGAGCAAAACCATCGCCGCGATCAGGTAGGCGATGCCGCCGCCCAGGGCGTACATCAGAAGCATCGCGGCGGCGAACAATAGCCCCCGGGGCGCGTTCCTGCGGTTGCACAGCAGGCTCCCGGCGCGACGGAGGGCGGGCGCGATGCGCCTGCGCCGCGGCGACTGGGCCTCGCCGCAGTCGAAGCCCTGGGGATACTCGGCGATCAGCTGTCGGAGCAGGCCCGCGTCCACCAGCGCGACCTTCGGCGACTTGAGGCTCGAGGCCAGGGCCCGGGCGTCGGCGTCGCAGGCGCAGGTCGCGCAGATTGCCAGCTGGGCCTCGCCGCGATGCAGCCGCCAGGCCTCGAACAGCCGATCCTGGGGAAGCTTCGTGGAGGGGTGGAGCTGGATCAGCTCCAGCGGGCATTCCGCGCCGTAGGCTTCGCGCAGCAGGTTTGAAAGCCGCTGGCTTGCCTCGGCTTCGTCCATGCAGGCCAGGCGCATCACCGCGCCGCTCGCGCAGTGGCGTATTCGCCTGCGGCGCATGAAGCGGCCATTCATCAGCAGCGCCATGGCGCAGCCGAGCAGCTTGCGCAGCAGTATGCAGCTCACCAGCGCCAGCGCGATGGCCGCATAGCGGTTTCGTACGGCGCCGAGGAAGTAGAGGTACAGGCCGCCTGCGGCGGCCAGAGTCAGTACGAAGCGATCGATCTTTCTGCCCATTCCGTCATCCTCCCGAGGATTCTTCCCTCAGTCTTGACGGCTTCGGGCGGCACTATACCGGGAGGGATGCGGTATGCGGGTTGGAATCATGGGCGGCACGCTGGACCCGGTGCACAGCGGCCACGTGTTCGTGGCGGAGCGGGCGAGGGAGCTATTGAAGCTCGACCGCGTGATGCTGCTTCCGGCGGGAGACCCGCCCCACAAG
>CANQGC010000368.1 GCA_947600345.1 uncultured Clostridia bacterium | reverse complement strand
GGCGCGCTCGCCATCGGCCAGGATGGGGCGCTCCATTCCATGCAGCGGGGCGACTTCGCCGTCATCTTCCCGGACGTCATCCACCACTACCAGGTGTTCGGTGAGGGCGGCCGCGTGGTCTACTTCATGATTCCGCCGGAGTGGACGGGCCCCTTCGCGGAGGTCTTCCTGCGGCGCGCGCCGGAGGCTCCGGTGATTCCTGCCGGGCGGTTGCACGCCGACATCCCGCGCGCCCTGGAGGCCCTGCGCGGCGCGGATGAGGCGCCCCAGCGGGGCGCGCTCTTCCAGGGCTATGCGCTCGTGGTGCTCGCGCGGGCGCTGCCGGAGCTGAGGCTGCGGGACCGCTCGGTGCCGGAGGGCGGCGACCTGATCTACCGGATCGTCTCCTATATCTCCGGCCACTTTCGGGAGGAAGTATCGCTGGGCGGAATGGCCGCCGCGCTCGGGTACAACCCCTGCGCGCTCTCTCGCATCTTCTCCTCGGCCTTTCGCACCAACTTCAACGGCTATCTGAACGGCATCCGCCTGAGCTACGCCCGGGAGCGGCTCGAGAACACCAGCCTTCCCATCACGCAGATCGCGATGGATTCCGGCTTCTCCAGTCTGCGCACCTTCAATCGCGTCTTTCGGGAGCAGCTGCGCATGTCTCCGCGGGACTACCGGAAGTGGGCCGGGACGATGGGGGAGGATTGACGGACGAGGGGGATGCCCGAGCGCTTGTGGCGCGGCATGCCTTGTGCTATAATGGATGCGGAGGATGCAGTCGCACGGGGAGGTGTCACACGATGCGCAAGCTGTTTCGAACCATTTTGCTCGCCGCGCTGTGCCTGGCGCTGTGCGTGCCCGCGCTGGCCGAAGCTGAGCCACCCAGCGGAACGCGGATCGAGGTTCTGCGCGGCGACTTCGACGGGAGCAACGCGCTGGTGGAGTTTCGGCTGATGCCCGTACACCCGGAGCGGTGCGTACTGTTCAACCCGGCATATCAGGAGCAGGACGATGCGCTCTACGTGTACGAGAAGCGGGAGATGATTCCCTTTCCGATGCTCTACCGCCGGGATGGCAAGGCCATACTGCGCTACTCGCCGCAGATCACCAGTCCGAACAGCGATTTGTCCTTCGAGATCCGCGGCGTGGATGAGGAGGAGGACGGCGGCCTGGTGCTTCGCGCCTACGGGCGGCTGAAGCGGCCGCGGGACGAGCTGCGCCTGGATGTCTCCGCGGGGGTGATGATATTCGACGTGGTCTACGTCACGGACAGCATTCCCCTGCGCCTGACGGCCGATCCGGACGCCGCATATCGCATTTTAGACTCCCTGCTGTGCGAGGATTGACGCAGCCGCGCCAGGCGCTCCAAGCTTTGTGGAGCGCTTTCCGATTGAGGGGCGCTTCGCCGTTATGAGCAGCCTCTGGCTGCGCTTACAACGGGCAGGAGCAGAAGCCACAGAAGCTCCCCGGCGTTTCGCCGGGGAGCTTCGACTTTCATCAAACCCGCAGGCCTTCCCTGCGCGGGAGTTTGCCCTACTTCTTCAGGTAATCCCGAATCGCGTCCAGGATCTCCGGGTTGGAGAAGGGCTTGCCCTCAGGATCGGTGTCCTCGCACATCAGCGCGTAGCCGAAGTTGTCGGCCAGGCACTCCTCGGGGTCGAGCACGTAGTCGGTGTTGTGGCCGAACACCTGCCAGAAGTTCTCGGCGTCGCCCCGCTTGAAGTAGTGGTCGGGGTCATCGACGGGAACCAGTGCGATCCCCGCGTGGGAGAAGGCGCTGTCGCCCGGCTTTTCGAAGGGCTGCTTCAGGATGCAGACGATGTAGCACTCGGTCTCCTTGCCGTCGATGACGAAGGTCGCGCTGGCGTCGTGGCGGCCGACGTCCGGGTTGGTGAAGTAGATTTCCTGCAGCTGGGGCGAAAGCACATACTCCTCCTCGTGCGTCGTGAAGTGGATGATGGCGTACATGTCGCTGCGGAACTGCGGATCGCGCCGGGTGAGGCAGTGGAAGATCTCGTGGCAGAGGGCCGAGCGCGCGAGGAGCCGCTCATCCTTGTCCTCCGAACCCAGGTATTCGAGGAGGGTCTCGCCCAGGTAGATCTGGTTGCCCAGCGTGTACGCCCCGCTGTCGCACTCCTCGCGCTGGGTCGTGCGGACGAATACGAGCTCGTCCAGCTCCGGCAGCACGTAGCCGTTTCCGGCCAGCACTTCCTCGACGGCGGCCATGCCGTCCGTCAGCGCCGCGCGCTCCGCGTCCGTGAAGTCGAGCACCTGCTTGGCGGCGAACTTCTGCCAATCCTCAATCGTCGCGCCCTTCTTCTGCACGCGGTAGTCCAGGTTGATCTGCGTGAGGCGGTCGGAATATTCGGTGTTGCCCAGCAACAGGGCCGCGCCCTCGTCCTTTGTGGCGATGCGGTAGGGAAGCTGGCCCTCAGCCAGCGCGGTGCAGCTGAGGAGCAGGAGAGCGGCGAGGATTGCCGCGACGAGGCGGATCGTTTGTTTCTTCATTTGATAATTCTCCTTTGGTTTAAGTGATAGGGGTGAGATGCGGAGCAGTTGGGAGGCTTGCGGCGAGGGGAGTTGGGAGTTAGTGGCAGCTACTTTTAAATCGGGAAAGCGGAGCTTCTCCGATTTAAAAGGCGCACCGCCGTCGCCCGCGGTATAGGCAACACCGCACAAAACGGCGGCACGTCAGGCGATGCCTTTTCCGCCATCTGCTGCTTGCAAATTCTTCGACTTACCTC
>CANQGC010000367.1 GCA_947600345.1 uncultured Clostridia bacterium | reverse complement strand
GCAGCAGAAGGGAGATTCCAAAGGACCTCAGGTCCTTTGGCAGGAATTCTTAAGGGACAGAGTCCCTTAAGCAGGTCCGGGCAGCGCCCGAATCGGGTCTGGGCGGAGCCCAGCGTCCCCCAGCGGCCCGCGGTCTCCATCCAAACCCCGGCAACGCGAACCAAAGCCCCATCGCCTCCATACCGCGGGCCGCCGCGGCGACACCTTTGATTGGGAGCGCAGCGATCCAATCAAAGGGAGCCGCCACTAACTCCCCATTCCCCTCCCGCCCCGAACCAACCCACCATCCACAAGAAAGGAACCCCAAGCAAATGGCACTCCAACTCACCAACCTCACCCGCCAATACCGCAACACTTGCGCCCTGTACAACGTCAGCCTCGCGCTCCACGACGGCGACGTGTGCCTGCTGGTCGGTCCCAACGGCAGCGGCAAGACCACGCTGATGAAGCTCATCGCAGGGCTGACCAGCCCCAGCGCGGGCGAAATCACGCTGGACGGCGAATCCATCGGCCCTTCCACCAAGCGCCGCGTCGCCTACATGCCCACGGAGAACTACTTCTATAACTACATGACCGTGCGCGACGCGGGTAAATACTACGGCGACTTCTTCCCGGACTTCGACCCCGCCGCCTACGAATCGCGCATCGAGCGCGCCCAGCTCGACCTCTCCCAGCGCATCCGCGCGCTGTCCTCGGGCATGAGCGCCAAGCTCCGGCTGGCGCTGACGCTCTCCCGGGACGCGGAAGTGATGATGTTCGACGAGCCCATCAACGGCGTGGACATGCTCACCCGGGACTGGGTGATCGGCGAGATCGCCGCGCGCAGGGATGCGGGCCGCATCCTCCTGATCTCCACCCACCTGGTCGAGCAGGTCGAGGGCCTCGCCAACCGCGCGCTGTTTTTGAGCCGCGGCGAGCTGGTGCGCGCGGGCACGCTGGACGAAATTCGCAGTGGAAAGTCGCTCGAGGACGTCTACCGCGAGGTCTACGGAGGTGGGGCGGCATGCTGAAGATCGTCAAGTATGAATTCCGCAAGGGCCGCACGAGCCTGCTCGTCATGCTGCTGATCGCTGCCGGGCTGTACCTGCTCGCGCCGCTGGGAAGGGCGCTGCACCGGGAGTACCTGATGGCGATTTCGCTGATCCTGCTGCTCTTCTACGCCCTCGCCGCCTTCGTCTACGCGCTGGTGCGGGGCATCACCGCCTACTCCAGAGAGCTGCGCGGGCGGACGGGCTACCTTCTGATGATGATCCCCCGGTCGACAATGAGCGTGCTGTTCGGCAAGCTCCTGTTCTCGCTGACCGTCGCCCTCCTGATGCTGGCGGCGACGGTATTGGCGCTGGGCGCGTCGCTTGCGCAGTCGCTGCCCTTCCTGCTGGGCGGGGAGTATCAGGTCGAGACCTTCTGGAACGCGCTCCAGATCGCGCTGTACCAGATCGGCCTCCCCCCGGCGCAGCTCGCCGCCACCGCGCTGTACTTCGCCGTGGACATCCTCAGCTCCACGCTGGTGCTGGTGGGCATCGGCTACCTCGCCGTCACGCTGAGCGCGACGATATTGCAGGAGGGCAGGCTGCGGGGACTAATTTCGTTTCTGTTCTTCGTGGCGCTGCTTGCGCTGACGGGCTGGCTGGAGGATCTCGTCACGCCCGCGCTCAATGAGATGTACGTGACCTACGATATGGCCCTGCGCGCCGCGCTGCCCGCGACGGTTCTGTTCGTCACGCTGACCTGCGCCTGCACCGCCGCCAGCGCAATCCTGTTGCAGAAAAAGGTGAGCCTGTGAACGCCGAACTCGAGTGGAAGCTGCACAATTTGCCCGACTCCCCCGGCTGCTACCTGATGAAGTCCCAGGGGAAGATCATCTACGTGGGCAAGGCGAAGAACCTCAAGAACCGCGTGTCCCAGTACTTCCACGCGTCGCGCTCCCACACGCCCAAGGTGCGGGCGATGGTGGAGAAGGTGGACGACTTCGATATCATGCTGGTGGACGGGGAACTGGAAGCCTTCGCGCTGGAGTGCAACCTCATCAAGATGCACCGCCCCCACTACAACATACTGCTCAAGGACGACAAGCACTACCCCTACATCCGCATCGATCCCCGGGAGGACTTCCCCCGGCCCGAGCTGGTGCGCAAGCAGGCCAAGGACGGCGCGAAGTACTTCGGGCCGTATCAGGGCGCGACGGTGGTGCGCGAGGTGCTGGACGTGGTGCGCGCCACGTTCCCGATCCGCAGCTGCAACTGGAGGATCGACCCGAACAAGCCCCGCCGCCCCTGCGTCTACCACCAGATCGGCCAGTGCCTGGCGCCCTGCGCCGGGCTCGTGTCCAGGGAGGACTACGCCGCGCTCATCACGAAGGTCGTCGGCTTCCTGGAGGGCAGGCACGCGCCGGTGATCGACGAGCTGACCCAGAAGATGAAGGAAGCCTCGCTGGAGATGAACTACGAGCGCGCCGCGCTCTACCGCGACCGCATCCGCGCCGTGGAGGCCGTGATGCAGAAGCAGAAGGCCATCTCCACCGCCCAGGACGACCGGGACGTGATCGCCGTGCTGCACCGGGACGCCGACGCGCTGGTGGAGCTGTTGTTCATCCGCGGCGGCCGCCTGCTGGGCTCGGAGAACTTCACCATGGAGGGCGCGGGCGACGAGGAGCCGGGCGAGGTCATCACCCAGTTCATCCTGCAATACTACACGCCCGACAACCTGCCGCCCACGGAGCTGATCCTCTCCGCCGACCCGCCGGAGAAGATCAGCTCCGTGGGC
>CANQGC010000366.1 GCA_947600345.1 uncultured Clostridia bacterium | reverse complement strand
CTGCTTAAGGGACTCTGTCCCTTAAGAATTCCTGCCAAGGAACCTGAGGTTCCTTGGATTCTCCCTTCTGCTGCCGC
This sequence comes from uncultured Clostridia bacterium, assembly GCA_947600345.1. Classification (GTDB taxonomy): domain Bacteria; phylum Bacillota; class Clostridia; order Christensenellales; family Aristaeellaceae; genus SFTH01. Next base: position 2,697 of record CANQGC010000366.1, on the reverse strand, counting down.
CTGCTGAAAGACGGACTTGGGGCCCGTAGATGGGCCCCAAGTCCTGCCTTTCGTTCCTTATCCTTCCGGTGGCTGTGTCACCGTGATGATCGCGTCGCCCACCCGCACGGGCTTCTCCTCCACAACCAGATACCCACAGCCGCTCAGCATCGCGAGCGCCATCAGCACCACGACCGCCAATACCCGCTTCATCCCTTCGCCTTCCTCTGCGCCTCGTCGCGCTGGCGGCAGATCTCCGCCCAGCTGGGCTGGCTCTTCAGCTTCTCCGCAAAGTCCCGCAGCGCCTCCGGCACGTCGATGCCCTGCGGACAAGTCCGAGCGCACTTCCCACAACCCACACAGTCCGCCGGGGTCTTGCCCTCGGCCAGGCTCTCGATAGCCATCACGATGTTGAAGTTCGCGGCGAAGCGGAAGTCGTTGTACAGTGCCAGCAGGTGCGGTATATCCAACCCCTGGGGGCAGCCCTCGCAGCAGTAGCGGCAGCCGGTGCAGGGCACCGAGTTCTTCATGCCCTCGGCCAGCTCCATCAGGCACGCGGTCTGCGCATCGCTCAGTGGCTTGCGCGTCTCGAAGGTGCGGATGTTCTGCGCCATCTGCTCCTCCGCGGACATGCCGCTCAGGATCACCTTCACGCCGTCCACGCCCTGCACCCAGCGGAAGGCCGCCTCGGTGGGCGTGAGGTCCAGCGCCGCAAGCTTTGCCGTCTCCGCCTCGCTGAGCTCCGCGAGCCGGCCGCCGCGCAGGGGTTCCATCACCCAGACGGGCTTGCCGTAGCGCTTGAGCAGCGCGACCTTGGCCTGGGCGTCCTGGAGCGTCCAGTCCAGGTAGTTGAGCTGGATCTGGCAGAACTCCAGGTGCTCGCCGTAGCGCTGCAGGAATTCCTCCATGCAGGCCAGACTTCCGTGGGTGGAGAATCCCAGGTGGCGGATGCGGCCGCGCTTCTTCTGCTCGATGAAGTAGTCCACGATGCCCCATTGGGGATCGGTGTAGGTGCGCAGGGAGTTATCGTAGACGTTGTGCATCAGGTAGAAGTCGAAGTGGTCCACCTGGCAGCGGGAGAGCTGCTCCTCGAAGGTGGCGGCGGGATCGTACTTCGCGCTGATCTGGTGGCCGGGGTACTTATCGGCCAGGAGGAAGCTATCCCGGGGGTGCCGCGCCAGCGCCCGGCCCAGCACGCGCTCGGACTGGCCGCCGTGGTAGGGGTAGGCCGTGTCGAAGTAGTTCACGCCGCCCTCGATGGCCATGTCGACCATCCTTTGCACCTGGGGCTCGTCCACATGCTGCTCCGAATCCAGGGGCAGGCGCATCGCCCCGAAGCCCAGCAGCGAGAGCTTCTCGCCGCAAAACTCGCTATAGATCATGGGAATTCTCCTTCGTGTAATGATCGGTCCGATTCCAAACGTCTCGTCGCCGGGCTCCTCCTCGCGCGGAAAATCGTTAGGTTTTCCGCGCCTGCGCCACATAAACCAATCCGCAGGCACCGGGCCCCACGTGGGCGCCGATGGCGGCGCCGACGGGGATCACGCGGTTGTCGAGCAGGTTCTCACCGTTCTTATTGACGAAGTCCTTGAAGCGCTGGCCATTCTCCGGGTCGCCGGTGTACATGAAGTAGAGCGGGTAGGCGGGGTCCATGGGCTCCTCCCGGAGCTTCTTGAGCATGAAGCTCATGCCCCGGTGCAGGCCCAGCATCTTGGCGATCACCGGAATGCTGCCGTCCTGCGCCACGGTGATCATCGGCTTGATGTTCGCCGCCGCGCCCAGCACGTAGGCCATGCCGCTCATGCGGCCGCCGCGGTAGAGGTACTCCAGCGTATCCATGCAGGCGTAGATGCGCAGTCGGGGCTGAAGTTCGCGCACCGCCTGGGCGATCTCCCGGATGGACTTGCCCTCGTCGCGCATCTTGCACGCCAGCTCCACCAGCATGCGCTGGCCGCCGGTGGCGGTCTTGGCGTCCACCACCTCGCAGCAGTCCGCGCAGCCGCTCTCCTCCAGCGCCACCAGCGCCGTCTGGTAGGTGCCGCTGATGGCCGACGAGATCGTGATGAACACCGCCGTGTCGCCGGCCTCCTTCACGTCGCGCATCCTGCGCTCGTAGACGTAGGGGCCGGGATGGGACGTGCGGGGGAACTCCTTCGACTCCTGCAGCATGCGGTAGAACTCCCGCTTGGACAGCGTCAGGTTCTCCTGGTAGTTCTTGTCGCCGAAGGACACGTCGAGGGGGATGCAGTCGATGTTCAGCGCCTCGAGCTCCAGGGGCTCGAAGTCCGCCGCTGAATCGGTGATGATGCGCACCATGGGTGGTCTCCTCTCAATTGCGCCAGGTATGGCGCGGAGTAATACATATCATAGCATAGATTTATAATGCTGGCAAGATTATTTTTGGTGCCTGCCCGGCGGGGCGGAATCCCCACTGGGGATTCCGGATCATCGGCAATTCATTCTGAATCGCCGATGGGGAAGCCGCCTCACGGCGGCAAGGGTGCCCTGCCGGGCACATGGACGCCTCACGGCGTGGGTTTTGCGCCTCACGGCGATGCCGCCTTACGGCGGCATGGGTTCAGGAATCCCCACTGGGGATTCCTTTCAGCGGCGGCCCTGCGGGCCGTCGCTGCTGCCTCACGGCAGGGGGCCCCTCCCGGGGGGCCAAGGAGAGATGGGGGACGTCAAGCGTCCCCCGTTCCCTCCTTGGATTCTCCC
>CANQGC010000365.1 GCA_947600345.1 uncultured Clostridia bacterium | reverse complement strand
CAGCGCTTGCGCTGCGAGCTCGGAGGCGGGTTGGCTGCCCGCGCCGCCCTGCTCTACCACCACGGATACGGCGAAGGGGTGGGCGTCGTCGTAGACGAAGCCCGTGTACCACGCGTTGGTCGCGACGCTCTTATCGTTGCTGGTCTCCGCCGAGCCGGTCTTGCCGCAGACCGTGTAGCCCGAGATCGCGGCCCTCCGCGCCGTGCCAGACTTCACCGTGTCGTACATGTAGCGCGCCACGGTCTGCGCCGTCTGCTCGCTCATCACCCGGCGGTAGACCTTGCTCTCGCCCCGCCGCGTGACCTGCTGCAGCGAGGTCTCCACGCGCTTGACCAGGTAGGGCTGCATCATCTCCCCGCCGTTCGCCACCGCGCCGGAGATCATCGCCATGTGCAGCGGCGTCACCAGCACCTCGCCCTGGCCGATGCCCGCCCAGACCAGGCCGTTCATGTTGCGCACGCCCGTGGGGAACGACGAGTTGTAAAGCACGAAGTCGCCAAACTTGAAGTTCTCGTTGAAGCCGAACTGCTCCGCCGTGGCGCGCAGGCGGTCCAGGCCCAGCTGGTAGGCCAGCTTGCCGAAGGTCACGTTGCAGCTCTTCATGAACGCCTGGCGGAGGTCGATGTCCCCGTGGGCGGTCTTGCCGGACATGCAGTTGATTCTGCCGCCCTCGTACTCCCAGATGCCGGAGCAGGTGAAGTCCTGCGCGGCCACGTTGGGATCGTAGTCCAGCGCGCAGGCCAGCGTCACGATCTTGAACACCGAGCCGGGGGTGTACAGGCCCTGCAGGCAGCGGTTTAGGTAGGCGGTGTCCTCCACGCCCTGGGCCTCGGGGCTGGCCTGGTAGGGATCGTACTCCGGAAGGGACACCATGGCCAGGATCTCGCCGGTCCGGTAGTTGGTGACGCACACCGCGCCCCGGTAGCCCCTGGGAAACGCGGCGGCGATGGCCGCCTGGAGCTGGGCGTCCACGGTCAGCTGGATGCTGGAGCCCACGTGGCGTGCATCGTTGAACAGCTCGCTCAGCCGCTCGGCGAGGCTGGTGGACAGGTCCAGCAGCGTCGCCGAGAAGAAGTTCTCCACGCCCGAGCCGGACATGCCGGCGGTGTCGCCCACGGTCTGGGACAGCGCGCGCCGGGCGGCGGGATCGTCCAGGTAGCGGCGCTCGCCGTCCTCGTCCGTGGTGGCCAGCACCACGCCGTCCCGGTCCAGTATGTCGCCGCGCTCGGAGTTGGTGTGGGCCAGCCGGGGATTGTAGGCAGTGGAGGCCCAGGCGTCGCCCTGGGTGTAGACCGTGTAGCCGAACCACACGCCCGCGCCGATGAACAGCGCCAGCAGCAGATAGCCCACCGTGCGCATGTTGCGCCGAAGCTCCTTCACAGCTCCACCTCCTCTCGAAGCGCGATGCGCTCGATGTCCCGGGCCTCATCCTCGGCGTTCAGCGACGATATGCCCAGCAGGATGCCCATCGAGAACATCGTCGCCACCAGCGACGAGCCGCCCTGGCTCACCAGCGGCAGCGTGACGCCCGTCAGCGGCAAAAGCTTCGTGTTGCCGCCGATGATCAATAGCGCCTGCAGGCCCAGCATGCAAACCAGCCCGAAGGCGGTCAGCGAATGGAAGCTGGTGCGGGCATTCATCGCCACGATCAGCCCCCGCAGTATGATCAGCACGTACACCGCCATCACCCCCAGCGAGAAGATCAAACCGAACTCCTCGGAGATGGAGGTGAATATGAAGTCCGAGTGGTACAGCGGCACATTCCTCGGCATGCCCAGCCCCAGCCCCGCGCCGAACAGCCCGCCGGAGCCAATGGCCGCCAGCGCGCGCACGATCTGGTTCCCCGCCTCCTGGGTGCTGGCCCAGGGATTGCGCCAGAGCGCCACGCGGGTCTGCACGTAGGGCATCGTCTGATAGGCGACCACCGCCGCCCCCGCGCCCATCCCCAGCCCCGCCGCGCAGAGCAGGCCGTTGGAGCTGGCGGCATAGTACATCAAAACCGTGGTCAGGAAGTACAGCAGCAGCGCGCCCAGGTCGCGCTCGGTGAGCAGCACCCCGCAGCAGAGCGCCGCATAGGCGATGCCCGGCAGGCAGCGCTCAAAGCGCGGCCGGTTGCAGAAGCAGGCCGCCAGGATCACCACCAGCACCGGCTTCATGAACTCGCTGGGCTGGCCGGAGACCGGGCCCACATACAGCCAGTTGCGCGCGCCCTGGTACCAGCGCCCGAAGGGCGCGGGCGCCCAGGGGGAGAGCAGCGCCAGCAGGCACAGCGCCATCAGCAGCGGATAGCTGCGCTTCCAGTTGGTAAAGCCGCGGATCAGCAGGACGCCGATAAACATCGCCGCGATGCCCACCAGCGCGAAGATCGCCTGCTCCCGGGGCGTCTCCTCCGAGCGGCAGATGGCCGAGAGGGTGATCAGCCCGATGGAGCAGAGCAGCAGCACCAGGATCAGGATCGCCCGGTCCACGGGCCAGAGCTTGCCCATCAGGTTCGCCGTGAGCAGCGTGGCGGCGGGGATGGCCGCGAGCATCACCAGCGGCTGGAGCGTCTCGTTATCCGGCCGCAACGCCAATAGCCCCAGCGCCAGCACCTGGAAGATCACCACCGACGTGAGCAATAGCCGCGTATTGACGCGCATCAGCGCCCGCCGCATCTGTTCCGCCCTGCGCACTTTCCCGCCTCCTTCCGATATAGGTAAAAGAGTAAACCGTAGCCCCAGAAGGGAGAATCCAAGGAACCTCAGGTTCCTTGGCAGAGATTCTTAAGGGACAGAGTCCCTTAAGCAG
>CANQGC010000364.1 GCA_947600345.1 uncultured Clostridia bacterium | reverse complement strand
GATTGAAGTGGGACGAGGAGTTGTCGTCCAGGTATACCGTCTCGATGGGCAGCTCGAAGAACTCCATGCCCGCCTGGGCGGCATCGAGCAGCATGTTGATCTCGTACTCGTAGCGCTCGCCGGAGACCTTCACAAAGCGCTCCATGGCCGCACGGTCGAAGGCGCGCAGGCCGGTCTGGGTATCGTAGACCTTCCTCCCGCTGGCGATGGCGAACACCTGGCGGGTCACGGCGTTGCCGAAGCGGCTGCGCAGCGGCACGTCACCCTCGAAGCGCCGCCCGCCCAGCACCAGCGCGCCGGGATGGGCGATGGCCGCGTCGCGCACGCGCAGTATGTCCCCGTGGCGATGCTGGCCGTCGGCGTCGGCGGTGAGCGCCAGGCCGCAGTCCGGCAGCTCCTTGAGTATGTAGGCAATGGCCGTCTTGAGCGCCGCGCCCTTGCCCCGGTTGACCTCGTGGCGCAAGAGCACCGCGAAGTCCGGCACGGCGTCGAACACCGGCGCGAACTCCGCGCCGCTGCCGTCGTCCACCACCACCGGCTGAAAGTCCGGGTCATCGCGAAACTGCTCCAGCAGCGCGAGCATCTCCCTGCCGGGCTTGTAGGCAGGAATGATCAGAGCCGTCCTCATCAAATCTTCTCCTCCCGCATTGCGGACACAAATGTCAATTCATTATAGAATAACGATGTAAAGTTCATGTTGTGGCTCGGTTCCCTTTCGCCGCAATTTCCAATTTCTGCGCCTCCGTTTCAAAACTGCCGCTTTGGTCATAATAGCTCACAAACAAGCTTGGGAGGGAAATTCATGACCATCGGCATGATACTTCTGATCATCACGGCCGCGCTGATCCTGCTGGGCGCGGGCCAGCGGGTGCTGGACAAGCTGCGGCTCAACGACAGGATGGCGCTGCTGTTCATCGCGCTCATCATCGGCCTGGGCTTCGTGCCCGACGTGCGGGTGACGCCGCTGTTCTCGTTCAACCTGGGCGGCGCGCTGGTGCCGCTGATCCTGTGCGTATACCTGTTCATCAAGGCGGACACCGCCTGGGAACGCTGGCGCTCGATCCTGGCGTCCCTCGTCACCGGCGCGGCGGTCTACGCCATCGGCCGCCTCGCGCCCGACGAGCCCGAGGCGATGCGCTTCGACCCGATCCTGCTCTACGGCCTGGCGGCGGGCCTCATCGCCTACGTCTTCGGCCGCTCCCGGCGCTGCGCCTTCATCGCGGGCGTCGTGGGCATGATGCTCTCGGACCTGATGGCGGCCAGCTGGGCCTGGATGCGGGGCATCCCCCAGGAGTTCGCGCTGGGCGGCGCGGGCGCGGCGGACGCCATCGTGATCGCCGGCCTGCTGGCGGTGCTGCTGGCGGAGCTGCTGGGCGAGCTGATCGAGCGCATCAAGCGCGGCACCACGCCCCCGGCCCGGGAGTTCAAGAACGGCGAATTCGTAAAGGAGGAGAAGTCATGAGGCGCTGGATCGCGGCGCTGTGCGCCGCACTGCTGCTGAGCGCCCTCCTCCCCGCCGCGCTGGCGGAAAACGACGGTGACTGCGTCTATTCGCTGCTGGACGCCGACGGCAAGCTCCTGACCCGGCGCGCCGGGCGGATGTACGAGGGCGACGAGTACATCTCCGGCGACGACCGCTGGTACCGCGTGGCCTTCGTGGACGACGAGGCCTGCACCGCCACGGCGGAGTACCTGGGCCCCGCCGCACTGGACGAGGAGGCCTTCGCGTCCTTCGTGGCGGCGCGGGCCGAGGAGAAGGGCGGGGACGATGAGAAGCTGATCTGCATGTACTCCACCCACTCGGACGAGAGCTACGTGCCCAGCGACGGCGCGTCCTCGCTGTGGGAGGACGCCGGAATCTACGACGTGGGCGGCGCGCTGAAGGAGAACCTGGAGAAGCGCGGCATCACCGTGGAGTACTCCGACAAGACCTTCCTCCCCCACGACGCGGACGCCTATAACCGCTCGCGCTCCACGGTGGAGGAGTACGTGAAGGAGGCACCGGACGCCATCATCGACATCCACCGGGACGGCGTGGACGCGGACGAGTACGAGACCGAGGTGGACGGCGAGGACACCAGCATGGTGCGCTTGTTCGTGGGCCGCTCGAACCAGAACGCCGCCGAGAACAAGGCCTTCGCCCAGAAGCTGAAGGCCGCGGCGGACAAGGCGTATCCGGGATTGGTGAAGGACATCTTCATCGGCAAGGGCAACTACAACCAGGAGCTCTACCCGCAGGCGATCCTGATGGAGTTCGGCACCTATGAGATCGAGAAGGAGAAAGCGATCTCGGCCACCGACTACATGGCCGAGGTGATCGACGATGTGCTCTTCGGCCCCGGCGCCAAGGCGGAGGGCAGGGATGCCGGCCCGGCGATGAAGGGCATCACCTGGGCCATCGTAATCGCCCTGATCGCCGCCGCCATCTACGCCCTGGCCAGCACCGGCAAGCTGAAGGGCATGTGGCAAAAGCTCGACACCGGCGCAAGGGAAATGACCGCCGGCCTGTTCGGAAAGAAGCGCGACTAAAGCCGCGCGGCAGCAGCAGGGAGAATCCAAGGAACCTCAGGTTCCTTGGTGGAGATTCTTAAGGGGCAAAGCCCCTTAAGCAGGTCCGGGCAGCGCCCGGGGCGGCAGTGCCGCCATCCACCTGCTGCCGCGGGCGGCAGTGCCGCCTTCCACCTGCTGCCGCGCATGAGCGACGGACTTCTGGGGCGTATTCAAGATTTTCTGTAAAGAGCAACTGTGACGGACGAAAGATTTCCGGAGCCAGAGGTCAGAGCCGGCG
>CANQGC010000363.1 GCA_947600345.1 uncultured Clostridia bacterium | reverse complement strand
ACAGCCCGCCGCCGTCGCGCTCCAGCGCGGGCAGGATCACGTCCAGGTGGCTGTTTGCGGTGTTGGGGGTGTCGCGCATGGCGCTCCAGCTCAGCCAGGCGGCGTCGGCGTCCTTCACGCTGCCCACCAGAATCAGCCGGTCCCGGGCGCGGGTCAGCAGCACGTAGAGCACGCGAAGCTCCTCGGCGCGATCCTCCCGGCGCTCGCGCTCGGCGATGGCCAGCTGGGGCAGCGTCTTGCGGCGGCTCTGCAGCTCCGGGTCGCAGTAGAGGCAGCCCAGGCCCAGGTCGCGCTGGGCGCTCAGCGGAGCCGCCGCGCCGCCGCTGCGGTAGCGGCGGCCGAGCATCGCGCCAAACACCACGGGGAACTCCAGGCCCTTGCTCTTGTGGGCGGTCATCAGCCGCACCACGTCGTCGCCCTCGCCCAGCAGGTGGGCCTCGTCGCCGTCGCCGCGGGCCTGCAGCTTCTCCGTGTGCTTCAGAAAGCGCATCAGCGAGCCGGACACGTTCTGGTCGAACTGCGCGGCGTTGGCGGCCAGGCGGTCCAGGTTCGCCTGCCGCTGGGGGCCGCCGGGCAGCGCGCCCATGCAGTCGTAGAGTCCGCTCTCGTCCAGGATCGTCCGCGTGAGCGCGCCCAGCCCGGCGCAGAGGGCCAGCAGCCGCCAGCGCTCCAGCTGCTCGAAGAACGCCCGCAGCTTGCGCGCGGCCTCGCCGGGGCCCTCGGAGAACGCCACCGCCGCGTCCAGGAAGGGCGCGTCGGGCTGGGCAGCGCGGATCTCCGCCAGATCCTGCAGGCCGAGCCCCACCACCGGGGAGCGCAGCACGCCGATGAGCTCCACGTCGCTTCGCCGGTTCGCGGTGAGCTTGAGCAGCGACAGCGCCAGCAGCACCTCCACCGAGTCGTAGAATGCCTCGGAGCCGTCTGCGAAGGCCGGTATGCCCTGCTGCAGCAGCACCGTGGCCATCCGGCCCAGCACGCCGCGCTTGGTGCGGGTGAGTATGGCGAAGTCCCGGTAGCGCAGCGCGGGCTCCGCCGCCATCAACTCCCGGATGCGCCCGGCGATGAACAGCGCCTCGCGCTCGCAGGCGGCCATCTCGAGTATGGCGTCGTCCACGTCGGCGTCCGGGGCCTCCAGCAGGTGGAGCTCCACGCTGCCGCCGTCGAGCTCCCGGTTTCCGTGGTTGAGCCGGGCAAGTTCGTCGTAGAGCACCTCGCTCTCCCCGCCGCACATGGCGCGCTCGAACACCCGGTTGACGAAGTTCAGGATCGCGGGCCGGGAGCGGAAGTTCATCGTCAGCGGCAGCAGCAGCCCGCCGTCGCCCGCTCCGTAGCGGGCGTACTTGTCCAGGAACAGCCGGGGCTCGGCCTGGCGGAAGCGGTAGATGGACTGCTTCACGTCGCCCACCATGAACAGGTTGTCGCCCCGGGCGATGCGGGAGATCAGCGCCTCCTGCACGTCGGAGGTGTCCTGGTACTCGTCCACGAAGATGTGCTCGTAGCGCTCGCGCAGCTCGGCGGCCGCGGCGGGGTCGGACAGCGCCCGGAGCGTGCGGTGCTCCAGGTCGGAGTAGCTCAGCCCGGCCAGCTCCGCCTTGCGCGCCTCGAACAGCTCCCGCGCCCGCAGCGCGATGGCGGCCAGCGCCTCGAGCTCGGGCGTCAGCTTCTCCGCGTCGGCCAGGGCGGAGGCCAGCTCGAGCTTGGTCAGCGCGATGCCCTCGAGGGCGGCCTTGGCCTTCTTGCGCAGATCCTTCACCTCGTCGCTGGCGGAGGGCTCGCTGCGCTTCGTTGCGGGCCGCACCTGCTTGAATTCGGACAGCGCGCGCTTCAGCGCGTCGAAGTCCTCCAGCTCGGCGATGCGCACGAGCTCGGCCTCGTCCTTCTCCAGCGCGGGCCGGTAGCTGTTGCACTCGGGGTGGGCGATGGCCTGGCGGGTCAGCAGCAGCGCCCGCTCCACCTCCCGCCGGGCGGCGGAGGCGAGCTCGTTCAGCCAGGCGCTGCGCATCCCCTCGTCCGGCGCGCAGGCGCGCGCGAGCCAGGCCTCGGGGTCGGGGCGCTCGTCCAGGTAGCGGGTCAGGATCTCCGCCATCGCCCGCACGCCCTTGGGGCCCCGGCCGTAGTCCAGCGCGGCCAGGTTGCCCGCGCCGGATTCCACACCTGCCTCGGCGGCGGCCTCGTGCGCGGCGTAGGCCTCCTCGATGGCGTCGTCGAGGGCCTCGTCGAACAGGCGGCGGACCTCGGCGTCGTCGAGCACCCGGAAGGCGGGGTCGACGCCTGCGCTCTCGAAGTGGACGCGCAGGAAGTCGGAGCAGAAGCCGTGCAGCGTGGAGATGGAGGCGCGCTCGAGCAGCAGCTGCTGGGCGCGGCAGCGCTCGTCGCCCGCGGCGGCGCGCGCGCCCAGCTCCCGGGAGAGCTTGGCGCGCATGTCGGCGGAGGCGGCGCGGGTGAAGGTCACGATCAGCATGCGGTCCACGTCCGCGCCCTCGGCGATCAGCTCCAGCACGCGCTCCACCAGGACGGTGGTTTTGCCGGAGCCGGCCGCTGCGCTGAGGAGGATGTTGGTGTGGCGCGCCTCGAGGGCGCGGCGCTGCTCTTGCGTCCAGAGCATGATTTTTTGCCTCCTTTCAGGCGGCGCGGGAGTGCGCCTGCGGGCGCATGCCGCCTTCCAGGCGGCATGGGGTTTGGGAATCCCCACTGGGGATTCCTTCAGCGGCGGCGCTGCGCGCCGTCGCTGCTGCCTGCGGGCAGGGGCCCCTCCCGGGGGGCCAAGGAGAGATGGGGAGCGTCAAGCGCTCCCCG
>CANQGC010000362.1 GCA_947600345.1 uncultured Clostridia bacterium | reverse complement strand
TATCTAGAGGATCAGAACATCCTTCGCCGGGTGGGCGGGCGCTACTACTGGATGGCGGAGGAGTTCCCCCAGGCGGGCATCAACCTGCGCTCGGCGTCGGATCAGAACTTCGTGATCGTGGACATCACCGACCCGAAGAAGCACAAGGTCATCGGCGAGATGGACCGCTTCACCGTGCCGATGCTGCTGCACGAGAAGGCCATCTACATGCACGAGGGCCGGCAGTTCCAGGTGGAGAAGCTGGACTTCGAGGAGAAGAAGGGCTACGTGCGCGAGGTGGACGTGGGCTACTACACCGACGCCGATCTGACCACGAGCCTGAAGGTGCTGGATGAGTTCGAGCAGGACGAGTCCGGCCCGATTGCGCGCTCCCGGGGCGAGGTGCTGGTGTCCAGCATCGTGACGCTGTTCAAGAAGATTCGCTTCGACACCCACGAGAACCTGGGCTGGGGGCCGGTCACGCTGCCGGAGCTGGAGATGCAGACCACCGCCTGCTGGTGGACGCTGCCCGAAAGCCTGGAGGAGGAGTTCGAGCGCGAGCCGATGAAGAACGCCATGGTGGGCCTGGCCCACGTGCTGCGGCACATCGCGCCCATGCACCTGATGTGCGCGCCCCAGGACATCTCCGTGGTCTACCACGTGAAGGATACGTTCACGAACAAGCCCACGATCTACCTCTACGACTCCGTGCCCGGCGGCATTGGGCTCTCGGACCGCGTGTTTGAGATGGACAGGGAGCTGCTCTACCGCGCCCGGGATCTGCTGGTGAAGTGCAAGTGCGCGGACGGCTGCCCCGGCTGCGTGGGCCCGGCGGCGGGCCCCGGCGCGAAGTTCACGCTGATTCGGATGCTCAACCGGCTGCTGGATGCGCAGGGATAGAATTGACGCCCAAATTGGGTGTGCCTGTTAAATTCTCATACGGGCGGTAAATCTACCAGAATTGTGGTATACTTATTCAGGAAGGGTGTGAAGTCACGCCCGCTTTGCCGCGTCTTTAACCGCGCCCCGGAGCGAAGGGCGGCGCGGTTGATATAGAATCAGGGGGGCGAGAAGCCGCCCGCCGCCTCCGCATACCGCGGAGGCGGAGCATGAAGGAGGGAAATCGTGTCGAAGAAGAACAGGACACCGAAACTCAAGATCATACCGCTGGGCGGACTGGGGGAGATCGGCAAGAACCTCACCGTCTTTGAATATCAGGACGACATCATCGTGGTCGACCTGGGCTCCATCTTCCCGCGGGAGGATATGCCGGGCGTCGACCTGGTGATTCCCGATGTGAGCTACCTGGAGAAGAACGCGAGCAAGATTCGCGGCTACTTCATCACCCATGGGCACGAGGACCACATCGGCGCCGTGCCCTACATCCTGCGCAAGCTGCCCGCGCCCATGTACGGAACCCGGCTGACGCTGGCGCTGTGCGAACACAAGCTCAAGGAGCACCGGCTCACCGGCGTCTGCGAGCTCAACGAGGTGGAGCCCGGCTCCATCGTCAAGGCGGGCGCCTTCAAGGTGGAGTTCATCAAGGTGAACCACTCCATCGCCGGGGCCTGCGCGCTGGCGATCACGACCCCCGTGGGCGTGGTGTTCCACACCGGCGACTTCAAGGTGGACTACACGCCGCTGGACGGCGAGCCCATCGACCTGGGCCGCATCGCCGAGATCGGCAACAAGGGCGTGCTGGCGCTCTTGTGCGACTCCACCAACGTGGAGCGCCCGGGCTACACCATGTCGGAGAAGAAGGTGGGCGAGACGCTGTTCAACCTCTTCGACAAGTGCGAGGGGCGCGTGATCATCGCCATGTTCGCCAGCAACGTGCACCGCATCCAGTGCGTGGTGGACGCCTCCGTGCACTACAAGCGCAAGCTGTGCATGGTGGGCCGGAGCATGGTCAACGTATCCAAGATTGCGATGCAGCTGGGCTATCTCAAGATTCCCGACGGCACGCTGATCACCGTGGACGAGCTGGACCGCTATCCGGATTCGCAGGTCACCGTGCTCACCACCGGCAGCCAGGGCGAGCCCATGAGCGGCCTTTCCCGCATGGCCTTCGCCGAGCACCGGAAGATGGAGCTGCGCGAGAGCGACATGGTGATCCTCTCCGCCTCGCCGATTCCCGGAAACGAGAAGTCCATCTCCCGGGTGATCAACCAGCTCTTCCGCATCGGCTGCGAAGTGATCTACGAATCCCTCGCCGAGGTGCACGTATCCGGCCACGCCTGCCGGGAGGAGCTGAAGCTGATGCACACGCTGCTCAAGCCGAAGTTCTTTATACCGGTGCACGGCGAGTACCGCCACCTGCACCACCACGCGGAGCTGGCGAAGCAGCTGGGCATGAGCGAGGACGACGTGGTCATCGCCGAGATCGGCGACGTGATCGAGCTGGATTCCCACTCGCTGGACGTGACCGGCGTGGTCAACAACGGAAGCGTGCTGATCGACGGCCTGGGCGTGGGCGACGTGGGCGCCGTGGTGCTGCGCGACCGCAAGCACCTGGCCGAGGACGGGCTGCTGATCGTCGTCATGGGCGTGGATCACGACCTGGGCAGCGTGGTGAGCGGCCCGGACATCATCAGCCGCGGCTTCGTCTACATGCGCGAGGCGGACGAGCTGGTGGACGGCGCGCGCGTGGCGGCCCAGCGGGCGATCGAGGCCTTCGGGCCCATCGACTCGTCCGAGTGGAACCACCTGAAGAACGACGTGCGCGAGTCGGTGCAGCGCTACATCTACGATACCATCAAGCGAAACCCGATGATCCTGCCGATCATCGTGGAGATCTGAGGAGGCGGCATGAATCCTTACGACCAGGCCCACGCGCTCGCCC
>CANQGC010000361.1 GCA_947600345.1 uncultured Clostridia bacterium | reverse complement strand
AGACCCGAGCGCACCGCCAGCTTCGCGGTCTCCGGATTGTGGGAGCTCATGCCGATGTGGCGGATCGTGCCCTTTGCCTTCAGCTCCTGCACATATTCCATGAACTCGGAGCCCTGCAGCGCGTTCCATTCCTCCACCGTGTCCACGTAATGGATCATTCCCAGGTCGATGTAATCCGTACCGAGCCGCGCGAGCAGGTCCTCGAACGCCGGGCGCACATACTTCAGCTCCCGGGTGCGCACGTACTGGCCGTTCTGCCAGGTGGAGCCCAGGTGCCCCTGGATGTACCACTTGTCCCGGTTCCCGGCGATCGCCTGTCCGATGATGTTTCTGGATTTCGGATCGGGCATCCAGCAGTCGATGATGTTGATCCCCTGTTCGGATGCGTAGCGCATCAGTGCCACGGATTCCTCCTCCGGGTGGCGCTCCAGCCATTCGCCGCCGAAGCCGATCTCGCTCACCAGTAAGCCGGTCTTGCCGAGCAGTCTCTTTTGCATCTTTCTTCCTCCTCTTCGCTCAATTGCGCTTTGCGTATGCACGGTTGCTTTATAAAAGCTTTATTGTTCTGATCCACGCCCTGTCAAATCTTGATTTGGCGGTGTGGTGGCGGGCATTCGGCGCGTTTTTGAGAGTTAGTGGCGGGCTCTTTTGGAATGGGAAGCCCTTCGGCTTCCCATTCCAAAAAATCGCCGCGGCGGCCCGCGGTATGGAACGTCGCGGCGGGGGGACGCTTTGCGTGGCTTGGTATTTCACCGCGGGCCGCGCTGGGCTCCGCCCAGACCCGTCGGGCGCTGCCCGGACCTGCTCAAGGGACTCTGTCCCTTGAGAATTCCTGCCAAGGAACCTGAGGTTCCTTGGATTCTCCCTGCTGCTGGCGCCTGCTGGGTCGGGCGCTCTACGTCTCCAGGAAGCCTTCTAGCCTCGGGCAGTTACTTTCCTCGGACTGGACCGTCAGCGCTGCCAGGCGCGTGCCGAGCCTTGCGGCCTCGGCCAGGCTCTTGCCGTCGATCCGCGCCGCCACCGCGCCGGAGAAGAACGCGTCGCCTGCGCCGCTGGAGTCCACCATCCGCACCCGCTCGGCCGGCACGTGGCCGCTCTCGCCCGTCTCTGAATCGTAGTACACCGCGCCGTGCGCGCCCAGCGTCACGATCATCTCACGGATGCGGCGCTGCGCCGCCACCTCCCGCACCACCGCCATCACCTCGCCGGGCCGGGCGGGATCGACGCTGCGCTCCGCCAGCCTGCCCAGCTCGTTCTCGTTGAGTATGAACAGCCGCACCTTGGACAGAAGCTCCGGCCGCTGCAATATCACGCTCATGTTGCCCACGAGCACGTAGACGTCCTTCCCGTGCTTCTCCGCCAGCGCGAACACCTTCTCCGCGATGGACGCGCGCATGTCGACCTCCAGCACCACCGCCCCGCACTCGCTCACGATCTCGTCGCCGCGCGCGTCCACCAGGTTCTCCATGGGCGAGAAGTCCGGCTGGCGGGAGATGGAGCCCGCCACGTCGCCGGACTCGTCCAGCACCACCAGCCACATGCCCATGCTGGCCTCGGCGGTCACGGCGTACTTCATGTCCACGCCCCGGGCGGCGAGCCGCCGCCGCACGTCCTCGCCCATGCCGCCTGGCTCGAACATCGTCACCAGCGTGACCGGGCTGCCCACGTTGGCCAGGTTCTCCGCCACGTTGCGGCAGACCCCGCCGTGCACGATCTTCACGTCCCCCACGTTGCGCTCCTTGGGATGGTACTCCCCGAAGGGAAAGCCCTTGATGTCCACGAACACCGACCCGAACACCGCCGTATTCGCCATGCTTGCCATATTCCATTCTCCTTCGTAGCCTTATAAATCGTCACCGGCGACCTGTGCGCCGGGGACGGGTGCTGATTTTTCAGGAGGGAAATCCCATTTCCCGGATGAAAATCGCTTCCTTACAGATTTTCCGCCCGGAACTGCGAAGCAGTTCAGGAAAATCTGCCGAGAGGGAGCAGTGAGGGGGAGCCTGCTCCCCCTCACAATGGCTAAATCAATTTGCTGTACTCGTTGCACAGGGGGTGCAGCACCGCCTCGTCCTCCTCGATCTCGGAGAAGCGGGAGGTGGGCTCCAGGAAGTAGTTGTCGGTGTTGTCGTCGTTGACCTTGGAGACCTCGCCAGCGACCAGCTCGCCGTAGCCCGGCTCCGGGCCGAACACGTGCGCCATGTGCGGCGTGAGGCTGATGCTGTCGCCAGGGTAGACCAGTATCTTCTCGCCCGGCCGGAACGTGCGCTCGATGCCGTCCATGAACACGTGCACGCTGGTGTCGAGCTGCCTGCCCGCATCGTCGGTGTTCCACAGGTAGACGGCCAGCACGCCTCCGGCGCGGTTGATGATGTCCTCGGTCTTGGAGAGGTGGTAGTGCTTGGGCAGGCGCTGGCCCTCCTTCATCAGTATGTACTTCTCGCAGTAGGGCACGCCCACGCTGGCGTCGCCCATGTCGCCGTTGCGCACGGTATAGAGCACGCCGCCGGTCTCGGCGAAGTTGCCGGTGCCGAAGTCGGTCACGTCCCAGCCCAGCATCACGCGGCGGATGGTATCGAGCGCCTCCTTGTTCTCGGCCCACTTGTCCATGTCCCAGTAGGCGTAGCCGGGCAGGCGGATGTTGTTCCTTGCGAGCAGGCCCTTGGCCCACTCGATGGCCCGGTTGATCTCGGATCGCTTCATCGCAGTCCCTCCCTTGTATAAAATTATATTTACGCTTATTATAACACAATCCTGACAAAAAAGCCATAGATAAAGCGCGGACCGGCGAAAAAGTCTGGAGGAACGAAAGCCCGGCCTAAACGCGGCAGCAG
>CANQGC010000360.1 GCA_947600345.1 uncultured Clostridia bacterium | reverse complement strand
CATGATGCGCGCGGCGACGCAGGGGCAGGCAGGCGAGGCCGAGCTCCCCAGCGCCATCGTCTACCGCAAGGTGGCCGCGACGCTGCGGGACTCCGTGTACGCCCAGCTCCGCTGGGCCATCGACCGCCTGGGCGTGAGCCGCTACTTCATCTGCCGAAGCTCGCCGCCGGAGATCCGCTACCGGCCCACCGGCCAGCGCATACTGTTCCGCGGCGCGGATAACCCCGGCAAGAGCAAGTCCATCAAGCTCACGAAGGGCTACTTCGGCTACCTCTGGTTCGAGGAACTCGCGGAGTTCTCCGGCATGGACGACGTGCGCATGATCCGCGCCAGCGTGCTGCGCGGCGGTGAGGGCGCGATGACCTTCTACACCTATAACCCGCCGCCCTCGACCCATAGCTGGGTCAACGGCGAGGCGCTGCGCTCCGCCCCCGGGCGGCTGACGCACAAAAGCACCTACCTGGACGTGCCGCCGGACTGGCTCGGCCCGGACTTCCTCTCCCAGGCCGATGCGCTCCGGGCGGCCAATGAGCGCGCCTACCGCCACGTGTACCTGGGCGAGGTCACCGGCAGCGGCGGCAACGTGTTCGACAATTTGGAGCTCAGGACGGTGCCGGACGCGGAGCTCGAGGGGCTGGATCGCTTCTACTGCGGCCTGGACTTCGGCTTCGCGGTGGACCCCGACGCCTTCACCCGCTGGGCCTACGACCGCAGGAGCCGGAAGCTGTTCGCCGTGGACGAATTCTACGCCGCCCACAACAGCGCCGACAGGCTGGCCGCGGAGACCGCCCGCAGGGCGCGAGACGGCGTGGTTCGCTGCGATAGCGCCGATCCGAGGATGATCGCCGAGCTTCGGCGAAGGGGCGTGAAGGCCGTGGGCGTGAAGAAGGGCCCCGGCAGCGTGGACCACGGCCTGCGCTGGCTGCAAAGCCTGGCCGCAATCGTCATCGACCCCGCGCGCACGCCCAACATCGCCCGGGAGTTCTCCGGCTACGAGTACGCCCGGGACCACAACGGCGGCTTCCTGCCGGACTACCCCGACCGGGATAACCACACCATCGACTCCGCGCGCTACGCGCTGGAGCCGGAGATCGGGCGAAGGCTGGCAACCACGCGCAACGACTTGTATTGATACCGATACGGATTCAGAGGTGAGTATTATGATACAGCGCTCCATCCAATGCCTCGCAAACGGCATGCCCACCCCGGAGGCCCTGCGCGGCGCGCTCCGAGAGCACGACGGCAACTGCGCCCGCCTGCGGACGCTGGGGGACGCCTACCGCGGGCGCGCGGCCATCGCCAACCGCACGCGCAGCCCCGGGCTGCCCAATAACCGCGTGGCCCACCCCTTCGCACGCTACATCGTGGCCGTGACCACCGGCTACCTGATCGGCCGCCCGGCGACCTACGCCTGCCCCTGCCCGGAGACCACCGCGCCGAACACCGGCCGCAGCGGCGATGCCGGCCCATCCCGCCCCGGCGGCGTCCACCCCACGCTCCAGGCCATACTGGAAAACTACCGCCGCGGCTCCATCGCCGCCGTGGACGTGGAGAACGCCCGCAACGCCGCCATCTACGGCCGCGGCGTGGAATACGTGCACGTGGACGGTGCGGGCAATCCCCACGCGGCGGCGCTGTCACCGCTGGACGCCTTCGTGGTCTACGGGGACGACTGCGACCTGCGCCCGCTGTTCGGCGTGTACCGCATCCCCAGCCGCCGGGCCGACGGAAGCCTCGACGGCTGGCGGCTGTGGGTGATGAACGACGCGCGCACCGTCGAGTACCGCGCGGCGGACCCGAGCGGCGGCGGACTGACGGAGGTCGCGAGCGAGCCCCACTACTTCGGCGGCGTGCCCATCGTGGAATACTGGAACGACGAGGACGAGCGCGGCGACTTCGAATGGGTGCTTCCGCTGATCGACGCCTACGACGCGCTGCAGTCCGACCGAATCAACGATAAGGAGCAGTTCGTCAACGCGCTGCTGGTGCTGACCGGCTGCACGCTGGAGACCGACGAGCGCGGCAGGGAGCCCTGGCGGCAGCTGCGCGAGGACAAGGCGCTGTGCCTGCCCGATAGCCAGGCCAAAGCGGAGTACCTGGCCCGCCAGATGAACGAGGCGGACGTGGAGGTGCTGCGCCGCGCGCTGGCCGGGGACATCCATAAGCTGAGCATGGTGCCGGACCTCTCCGACGAGAGCTTCGCGGCGAACGCCAGCGGCGTGGCGATGCGCTATAAGCTGTGGGGCCTGGAGCAGCTGGTGAACGCCAAGCAGCGCTGGTTCATCGAGGGCCTGCGGGAGCGGCTGAAGCTGATGGCGAACTACATGGAGCTGCGCGGCTTTCCCAGGCTGGACGTGGCGGGGGTAGAGATCGGCCTGACCCGGGCGATGCCCGCCAACCTGCTGGAGCAGGCGCAGATCGCCAAGCTGGCCAGGGAATCGGAAGCGGCCTCCGCCGAAACCCGGGTGCGCCTGCTCCACGGCGACGGCGAATGGACCGAACAGGAGGTGAGCGCCGAAGCGAAGCGCATTCAAGAGGAAACCAACGCGCAAACATAGCCCCACCGTCACCCCAGCAGGGAGAATCCAAGGAACCTCAGGTTCCTTGGCAGGAATCCTTAAGGGACAGCGTCCCTTAAGCAGGTCTGGGCGGAGCCCAGGACGGGTCCGGGCGGAGCCCGGCGTCATCCCAGCGGCCCGCGGTATTCAAGAGAAGCTTGTCAATGCGCACTACCGCCCCACCAAAACCATACCGCGGGCCGCCCGAGGCGAGTTTTGGTTTGGAAAGCAACCGCTTTCCAAACCAAAAGAGCAAACCAACCGCCCGCCCTACCCAC
>CANQGC010000359.1 GCA_947600345.1 uncultured Clostridia bacterium | reverse complement strand
GCGGATGATGTTCTCCACGCCGAAGAAGTTGTACAGTTCGTGGGAGTAGATGCCGATGGACGGCATGCCCATGCCGCTGGCCATCACGCTCACGCGCTTGCCCTTGTAGGTTCCGGTGTAGCCCTGCACGCCGCGCACGTTGTTGACCAGCACGGGGTTCTCCAGGTAGTTCTCCGCGATGAACTTGGAGCGCAGCGGATCGCCGGGCATCAGCACGGTCCTGGCGAAGTCGCCCTCCCTGGCGTTGATGTGCGGGGTTGGGATGTTGCTCATTTGTTCCGCCTCCTGTATCTCTGTATTCTTGCTCTATTTTGCGGAGGAATCGTCGCGCCTCCGCTTCTTCCGGTTCATGCCGGGCGCGTGAATGGCGTACATTCGCGCGGCCCGCTCCTGGGCCTCGGGCGCGTCGTCCATCGGCAGCGCGGGCAGTATGCCGGTGCACTCCGTGGCGCTGATCACGTCCTCGGTCTCGTCAAAGGGATTGCCTCCCTCGACCCGATCCGCCATAGCTCTCCCCTCCCTTCGGGCGAATTCTGCCCGGAGGGGCGCGCGGCTATGCGCCGACAACGTTGAGCGATTCCTCGCCGGTGCGCTCGTAGCCCTGGCGCAGCAGCTGCTGCACCTCCCAGGGCCGCGCCGCCGGGTCGGGATAGAGGATCGTCAGTTCGATGTAAGGGTCCGGATTGCCGGGGTCCATGTCGATGCAGCGCTTGAGCATCGCCAGCGCGGCCTCGGTGTCCCCGGCCTCGTAGTAGGCCACCATGGCGCTGTGGGCGTAGTCGTAGTTGTCGCTGTCCCGGGCGAAGGCGCGCTCGAAGTCGCGCGCGGCCTGGCGGTACTGTCCCGCCTCATAGGCCTGATTGCCGAGCTGGTTGTATACCCCCGCGTTCCAGGCCAGGTTGGCCGACGCCAGCACGCGCTGGCCCGCCGGCAGCATCATCCACACCAGGAAGACCACCAGCAGCACCGCCAGCAGGGCGAGGCCCACCACGCCGCGAATGTGGCGCTGCACGAAGCCCTCCGGCTCGGCGTCCTCGAAGGAGAAGCTCTCCTCGCCGCGCGCGGAGTCTTCCCCGGAATTGCCCTCGTCGTAGGGGTCGAATTCGTCCATCGTGGGGCGGATGTGATCCATGAACATGTCGCCCGGATTCACATCCCGCACCGGTATGAACGTCCGGTTGGCGCGCAGGCCGTTGCCCGGGGGCGCGGAGCGCCGGGGGCCCCTTCGCCGGATCGGGGGTTCGCGCGGCGGTTCCTCGTCCAGGGGCTCCGCCGCCCCGATCTCCAGCGGCGCGAAGGGCTCGCCATCCTCATCGAAGGGATCGAGCACTTCGGCGTCCAGCTCTTCCCCGGCTTCGCTCGAGTCGCCCGCGCCCTCCGGCGCGCCGCCGTCCTCCGGATCGTACATATCCTCCGCTTCGCCGGTTTCCTCAAAGTCGTCGTACAGGCTCGCGGGCCTTTCGCTCGCGGATGGCTTGCGCGGCGGCGCGGGCGCGGCTTCTTCGCCGCGCGGCGCGAAGGCTTCGGTCTCTCGCCCGGCATTCTCTGCCGCCCTTTCCCCCGCATCCGCTTCCGGCGCAGGCTCAGGCTTTGACTGGACGACAGGCTCCGGCTCGGGCCTCGCCGCGGGCGCGGATTCGCCCGCCGCCCCGGCCTCGCGCCTCTCCGCCTCCGGCGACCGGTGCGGCGCGGGCTCGCCCTGCTCGGGGATCACGATGGGCGCGCCGCAGAAGGGGCAGAACAGCATGCCGTCCAGCACGCGCTTGCCGCACTGTCCACAGTACATGCTCGTCCCCTCCCTTCGGAATGTCCCGGTATCCTATCCCAAATCCGCTCAGAGCAGCCGCAGGGCCTCGAAGTCCGGATCGCCGTAGAAGCTTCGCTCCTCGCCGGGATCGCCCCCCAGCGCCTCCACGGCGGCGCGAAGCTCGATGTAATCCAGGTAGCCGATGTCCACCGACCGGAGCATCTCCCGCATGGGCTCCAGCGCCCGCTCGTCGCCCAGCTTGCCCAGACAGGACGCCCACAGCGCCCGCCTGTCCGGCTGGTTGCGCAGGCGGTAGAGCAGATGATCGCAGATGCGCGCGTCGCCCGGATGGTTGCAGCACACGTCCAGGATCAGCGTCTGGGCGTACTCCGGCGCGCCCTCGTAGCGGTCCAGCAGCCGGCCGGCCGTCCTCGCGTCGCGCTGGGAGAGCACCTCGGAGGCCAGCTCCGCGAGCTCGCTCTGCTCTTCGACCGTGCACACCAGATCCTCTAGGAAGGCGTCGGCCGCACGGGTGTCCATGTCCCGCAGCATGCCCAGCGCCTCGGCGCGCACGCCCTCGTCCCGACCCTCGTCCCTCAGCATGGCCACGAGGCCCGGCGCGCAGGCGTCGCCCATCTCCACGATGCGGGTGTAGAGCGGCTCCGGCAGCGTGATGTTCGCCGCCAGGTAGCCGTCCATCAGCTCCAGCAGCTCCTCCGGCGCCTTGAATTGCCGGAAGTAGTTGGCCGGGGTCGCGCCGTCCAGCCAGTCGGCGGGCTTGTTGATCCACTCCAGCATCATGCGGTTGTAGCTCTCGTCGATCTGCTTTTCCGTCAGCCCCGGATGGGCGGCGACCCACTTCCTGGCGAAATCAAAGAATTTGGAATCGAAGTCGATGATCTTCATTCCGCGGCACCTCCCCTGTCCAGCAGGCTCGCCATGTGGCGCGCATAGTACACCAGCCGCCGCTCCCTGCAGGCGAACATCTTCGAAAGCTTCTCCGCCGACGGCCGCTGACCGTGGCGCAGCAGGTAGTTCCAGGCCAGCGCCCCGGCGGCCTCCTGCGTGCTCACCAGCGGATCGTTCTCCTCCACCGACGCGTCGCGGTAGGCGCACCACAGCGCCGTGAG
>CANQGC010000358.1 GCA_947600345.1 uncultured Clostridia bacterium | reverse complement strand
TTGGCCCCATGATCTACGGGGCCAAAGTCCGTCGCCCCTTCCGCGGCAGCAGACGGAAGCCCGCACTGCGGGCTAGGCTTTGCCCGGCTCTCATTTGATACCGCGGGCCGCCCGGAAGCGCAGCCTCTGTTCTTAAACCGCAGCCGCCTATCAACCGCAGCCTTTGGGGCTACGCTGGGCGCTGCCCAGACCTGCCAAGGAACCTGAGGTTCCTTGGATTCTCCCTTCTGCTGCCTCGTTCAGACCGGGCCTCCGTTCCCCAAACGAAGACCTCTGGCCCTCGGATCTATGGGGCCAGAGGTCGTGCCTCGCACTACCGCTCCTTCAGAAACGCACCGCAGGACTTTGGCCCCATGATCTACGGGGCCAAAGTCCGTCGCCCCTTCCGCGGCAGCAGACGGAAGCCCGCACTGCGGGCTAGGAGATGTCGCTGCCGAAGTATTTGTTCGACAGCTCGGTCAGCGTGCCGTCGACGCGGAGCTCGTCGATCGCCTGGTTGATCGCCGCCAATAGGCTCGCGCTGTCCTCGCCCTTGCGTACCGGCAGCGCCACCTCCGACGCCTCGTCCGTCAGCGCCACAATCTTGATGTCCGCGTCCGGATGCACGGAGAGGTAGTCGTAGATGCTCACCTCCGCGTTCAGCGTGGCGTCCGCCCGGCCCGAGAGCACCACCGAGATCGTCTCGTCCAGCGTGTCCACGCCCTCCGCCGTCGCGCCGTAGCTCTCCGCCAGCTCCATGTAGGTGCTGCCCAGCGAGTTCACCGTCGTCTTGCCGTCCAGGTCCTCGAAGGACGTGATGTCCTCGTTGTCGCCGCGCACCACCAGCGCCGTGCGGATGTAGCCGTAGGGCGTGGTGAAGTCGTACTTCTCCGCGCGCTCCGGCGTGATCTCCACGCCGTTGGCCGCGATGTCGTAGCGCTCCGCGTCAATGCCCGCGAAGATGCCGTCCCAGGGCGTCTCCGCAAAGCTCGCCGTCACGCCCAGCTTCTCAGCGATCTTCGTGGCGACCTCCACATCGAAGCCCACCAGCACATCGTCCTCGTCGTGATAGGTCCAGGGCCGCCAGGCGCCCTCGGTGGCGACCACCATCTCGCCCTTCTCCTGGATGCGCGCGAGCAGGTCGCCCTCCTCCGCGAAAGCAACGGTCGTCAGCAGCAATACGCACAGCAGCATGCACACAAGCTTCTTCATAATGGGTTCTCCTTTCAGGGTCTATCGGTTATCGAACGCTCAACGTTCGCTTCACCGCTGATGGTGCGCAGGAAGGCGCGGGTGCGCTCCTGGCGCGGATTGGCGAAGAACGCCTCGGCGGGGCCGCTCTCCACCACCTGGCCGTCCTCCATGAACACGACCGAATCCGCCACGCCCCGGGCAAAGCTCAGCTCGTGGGTGACGACGATCATCGTCATGCCCTCCTCCGCCAGCTGGCGCATGACGGCCAATACCTCGCCGATCAGCTCCGGGTCGAGGGCCGAGGTCGGCTCGTCAAAGAGTATGATCTCCGGATCGGTGGCCAGCGCCCGGGCGATGGCCACGCGCTGCTGCTGGCCGCCGGAGAGCTGGCTGGGATAGTGATCCGCGCGGTCGGACAGGCCGACCTTCTCGAGCATCCGCCGCCCGATCTCCTCCGCCTGGGGCCTGGGCATCTTGCGCGCCACGATCAGGCCCTCGGTGACGTTCTGCAGCGCGGTCTTGTTGCGGAACAGGTTGTAGTTCTGGAACACGAATGCCGTCTTGCGGCGGAAGCGCGCGATGTCGCCGCGCTTAACCTTGCCGGGCACGAAGCTCTCGCCGTCGAGCACCAGCTCGCCGCCGTCGGCGGTCTCCAGGAAGTTGACGCAGCGCAAGAGCGTGGTCTTGCCCGAGCCGCTGGGGCCCAGGATCGCCACCACGTCGCCGTTGTTCACCGACAGGCTCACGCCCTTCAACACTTCCAGCTCGCCGAAGCGCTTGCGCAGATTCTTGACTTCCAGCATGGCTTACTCCTTGTTCGCGCCGTAGTGCGAAAGCTTCTTCTCGCCGATCCTTTGCACCTTCGTCAATACCGTCGAGAACAGCAAATAGATCAGGCCGACCTCAGCGTAGAGCGCCAGCGGCTCGTAGGTGCGCGCCACGATGCGCTGGGTGGCCATGAACATCTCCATGACGGTGATGTTCGCCGCCAGCGACGTGTCCTTGACCATCGCGATCAGCGAGTTCGAAAGCGGCGGGAAGGCCGTGCGGAACGCCTGGGGCAGCACGATGCGGCGCATGACCTGCATGTAGCTCATGCCCACGCAGTAGCCGGCCTCGAGCTGGCCCACCGGCACCGACTCCAGCGCGGCGCGCATGGTCTCGGCGCAGTAGGCGCCCTCGTTGATGGAGAACACGATCACCGCCGCCGGGAAGGGATCGAGTATGATGCCCACGCCCGGCAGGCCGTAGAAGATCAGGTACAGCTGCACCAGCAGCGGCGTGCCGCGGATCACCCATATGTAGAAGCGGGCGAGCTGTTTGAGGCCCCGGATGTTGGCGTACTGCACCAGGGCCGTGATCACGGCGATGACCATGGCGAACGAAAACGCCAGCACCGTCAGCGGCACGGTCATCTTCAGGCCCGGCAGCAGGATCTTCCAGAAGGAATCCAGCAGTATGCTCCAAACTCGCTCCGACATCATTGAAATCCTTTCACCGAGCGGGCGCTGCCCGCAAAATCTTAGCCACCGAAGCTATTGTAGCACGTCGTTTTGTCAGCGACAGCGCAACAAGGTTAAATCCGCACACAAAAGCCCGCATCGCCCCACCGTAACCCCAGCAGGGAGAATCCAAGGAACCTCAGGTTCCTTGGCAGGAATTCTTAAGGCAACACCGCACAAATAAGGTGGTCGGCAGGCGAATGAATTTTTCGTCAGATGCAA
>CANQGC010000357.1 GCA_947600345.1 uncultured Clostridia bacterium | reverse complement strand
GTCAAGTACCGGCGGATGGGAGGTTGCCGCCGGGCGAAGAGGCGAAACCCGCCTCGCGATGCCATTATCGCATCCGCTGCTACAATGCGCGCTCCCTGTGGGCGCAATTCCGAAATGGAATCCGTTGAACCTCCTCTTAAAGAAGATTTAGGAGGGTTTTTTTATGACTCAATTCAGCACGCGCCGCCTCACGATGAACGCGGCCCTCATCGCCATCTATATCGTCCTGGAGTACTTCTCCGTCTACATCGGCAACTACATCAAGCTGTCCTTCTACGCCTTCCCCATGCTGGTGGCGGCGATGCTCTTCGGCACCGCGGACGGCCTGTTCGTGGCGGGCATCGGCGAGTTTTTGTACCAGATGCTCCACTACGGCTTCAGCGCGACCACGCTGTTGTGGATCGTGCCGCCGATGGTGCACGCGCTGATCGCGGGCGTGATGACCCAGAAGATGCGCGACAGCCTGAGCATGGGCAAGGTGGGCCTGACGGTGATCGTCTCCGGCATCGTATCCACGATCCTCACCACCTTCGTGGTGCAGCTGGACGCGAAGATCTACCACTACGAGGGCCTGTCGGGCATACTGATCCTGTTCCGCTTCGTCAACTGCGCCATCATGTGCGTGATCTACACGCTGGTGCTGCCGCAGACGATCCTGCTTCTGAAGCGCGCGACGACGAAATAGAGCCAAATCAACAAATAGTAGAATCAGCAAACAGAAAGCAAGGCGAATTCCTTGAACGTAACCGAAGCGCTGAAGTACATTCACAGCGTATCCTGGATGGGCTCCATCCCCGGTCTGAGCCGCACGCAGGCGCTGCTTGCGCGCATGGGCAATCCCGAAAAGAAGCTGAAGTTCGTGCACATCGCCGGAACCAACGGCAAGGGCAGCACCGCCGCGATGCTCGCGAGCGTGCTGCGCGAGGCGGGCGTGCGCGTCGGGCTCTACACCTCGCCCTACATCCTGCGCTTCAACGAGCGCATGCAGGTAAACGGCGAGCCGATTGAAGATGACGAGCTTGCGGAGATCACCGAGTACGTGCAGCCGCTGGCGGACTCCCTGGAGGAGCACCCCACCGAGTTTGAGCTGGTGACCTGCGTGGCGATGGAGTACTTCGCCCGCCACGCTTGCGAGCTTGTGGTGCTGGAGGTGGGCCTGGGCGGCGAGTTCGACTCCACGAACGTGATCGACGCCCCCGAGGCCGCCGTGATCGTCAACATCGGCATGGACCACATGCAGGTGCTGGGCGACACGCTGGAGGAGATCGCCCACGCCAAGGCCGGCATCATCAAACCCGGCTGCGACTGCGTGCTCTACGCCCAGCTGCCCAACGTGGAGGCGGTGTTCGAGGCGGCCTGCCGCGAGCGCGGCGCAAGACTCCACCGCGCGGGCATGGAGGCGCTGCACCCCATCTCCCACGCCCTGACCGGCCAGGTGTTCGACTGGAGGGACATGAAGGGCCTGCGGATCCCGCTGCTGGGCGAGCACCAGCTGCACAACGCAAGCTGCGTGCTCACCACCATCGAGGTATTGCAATCCAAGGGCTGGAGGATTCCTGAAGAGGCGATCCGCAGCGGCCTGGCGAATGTGACCTGGCCCGGGCGCTTCCAGGTGATGCGCGAGAATCCGCTGTTCATCATCGACGGCGGCCACAACCCCCAGTGCCTGGAGGCGCTGGTGCGAGCGTTCCAGGACTACCTGCCCGGGCGCAAGGTTACCTTCCTCAGCGGCTGCATGGCTGACAAGGACTACGCGGAGATGTTCGGCGACCTGATCCCCTTCGCGAAGGAGTTCATCACGGTCACGCCCAACAACCCGCGCTCGCTGAGCGCCGACGCCCTGGCCGAAAACCTGCGCGCCAGGGGCCTGACCGCCACCCCCTGTGCGACCATCGCCGAGGGCGTGCGCAAGGCCATCGAGCACGCGGGCCCGGACGGCGTGGTCTGCTCCTGCGGCTCGCTGTACATGATCTCGGACGTGGTGGACGCGCTGAAGGAATTATAGGTAGGGAAAGGAACGCAAAGCCGAAAGAAAGCCCGTCCCCGCCGCCGGAGGAAGCTCCGCAAGCGGCGGGGCTCTTTGCGCCCCTCGGTTCGCGCCGCGCGATGTCCGGCGCGTCTCCCTTTGAAAATCTTCCGATTCCCCGAAAATCGGCGCTCGCCGCGCCCCTTCTATCTTGCAATTTAACATCGGATGTGATAGTATAAGTACGTATGAATATACGGGCGCGTCTGCGCCATATTCCAGGACGAGAGAAGAGGGATTTGAGTATGTTTAAGATCGTCACCAAGCAGGAGCTGAACCCGACGGTCACGCGCATGTCCATCGAAGCGCCGATGGTCGCGCGCAAGGGCAAGGCGGGCCAGTTCATCATCCTCCGCGTGAGCGAGGACGGCGAGCGCATCCCGCTGACCATCGCGGGCTGCGATACCGAGAAGGGCACCGTGGACATCATCTTCCAGATCGTCGGCGGCACCACGATGGAGTTGAATGCCAAGAAGCAGGGCGAGTACATCCAGGACTTCGTGGGCCCGCTGGGCAAGCCCACCGAGATCGAGGGCCTGAAGAAGGTCGCGGTCGTCGGCGGCGGCGTGGGCAACGCCATCGCCCTGCCCATCGCCGAGGCGCTGCACGCCCAGGGCACCGAGGTGCACTCCTTCATCGGCTTCCGCAACAAGGACCTGGTGATCCTCGAGGACGAGTTCAACGCCTGCTCCGACAAGGTGTTCATGATGACCGACGACGGCAGCTACGGCCGCAAGGGCGTCGTCACCGTGCCGCTGGAGGAGGCGATCGTCGCCGGCGAGAACTACGACGAGGTCATCGCCATCGGCCCGGTCATCATGATGAAGTTCGTCTGCCTCACCACCAAGAAGTACAACGTAAAGACGGTCGTCTCCATGAACCCCATCATGA
>CANQGC010000356.1 GCA_947600345.1 uncultured Clostridia bacterium | reverse complement strand
CATCACGGCCATGGTCGTCATCACGGCCATCCACATCGGCCCCGAGGCGGGCTTCCTGACCGGCGCGCTCTCGGCGCTGATCTCCAACTTCTACTTCGGCCAGGGGCCCTGGACGCCGTTCCAGATGCTGATCTGGGGCCTGATCGGGCTGTTCGCGGGCCTGCTGTCGAAGCCGCTGAAGCGCAGTCGGATTCTGCTCTCCCTCTACGGAATCCTCGCGGGCGCGGCCTACTCGCTGGTCATGGACGTGTGGACGGTGGTCTGGTACAACGGGAGCCTCGACCCCGGCCTCTACGCCGCCGCGCTGGTCGCCGCCCTGCCCCACACCGCTGCCTACGCGATCTCCAACGTGATCTTCCTGAACCTGCTGGGGCGCCCCTTCGGCGAGAAGCTGGACCGAATCCGAATCAAGTACGGCGTATAGCCGGGGCTTTTGCATACAGAAAGGGGCTGCCCTCGACGGGCAGTCCCTTTCCGTTCGAATCGCCGGCTTCCCAGCCTCCTAATCCTCTTTGTCCTCCTGCTCCCTCTACTTCCTGGCCTTCTTGGCATCGCTGTAGCTGATGGCGTCGTCCGAGAACAGCGCCTCCTGGGTCTCGGTTCCGGCGACGCCGTCCGCCTTGAGACCCATCGCCACCTGGAAGTAGCCCGTGGCCTTGTAGGAGGTCTCGCCGAACACGCCGTCCGCGTCGCCCTTCAGGTAGCCCAGCTCGATCAGGCGCTTCTGCACCACCGCCGCGGCGCGCATGTAGGAGGTCTTCTTCAGCTCCCGGGGAATGATGTGGAAGCTCTCCAGCGCGGGCGCCTCCTTGGCCGCCGTGGAGAGGTCGCTGGTCTCGTTGTCCGGGAAGCCGAACAGCTCGTTGAGCGTCACCAGCCGGTAGCCCTGCTGCACGGCGTAGGGGATGAACTGCAGCAGCTTGTCCTTGTCCTTGTCCGTGGTATGGAACAGGTAAATCTGGCCCGGCTCGAGGTTTGCGCAGATCTTGCTGATGCCGTTGCTGGAGCCGGAGTAGCCCCACATGGCGATCGCGGTCATGCCCAGCTGGTTCACGTAGGCGTGGGTGCGCTGATCCCTGCGCTCGTCGCCGCCCTTGGGCCGGAAGAAGTGCTGCTTGTAGTTCACGCCCAGCACCTGGTTGAGCACATTGCTCTGCTCCCAGATGTCGTGAATCATGTATTCGTCGTCGTAGTGATAGGTGCCCAGGTGCTTGTAGCTGTGGTTTTCGATCTCCATGCCGCTCTCCCAGGCCCACTTGCCCGCCTCGCCGATGCGCTCCTTGGCCAGGTTTTCGCCGATGGGAAAGATCGTCAGCCTCGCTCCGTTGTCCAGCGCGCACTGCACGATCTCGCGCAG
This sequence comes from uncultured Clostridia bacterium, assembly GCA_947600345.1. Lineage (GTDB taxonomy): Bacteria > Bacillota > Clostridia > Christensenellales > Aristaeellaceae > SFTH01. The sequence continues at coordinate 1,570 of CANQGC010000356.1, read as the reverse complement.
GTTGGCGGACTGGTAGCAGTCGTCCACCGTAACCGCGATGACGTTCTCCGTGGTCTCGGCGGAGTAGACCACCGGCAGGTAGCCCTCCAGCGGGTCCGGCCAGCGGTCCAGCTTGGTGGGGTCGATGGTGGACATGTCCGCCTCGATGGCCGGGCCGGTGTCCTGCCCCCTGGCCGCCGCCACGTAGGCGTCGTCAAACACGAACACGCCGCCGGGGGGATTGTACTGGTTGGGATTCTCCGTCGCTACCGGCTCCACGGTGGCCTTCGTCGAAGTCTCGGGGGCGAGCTCACCCTCGCCCTCCGGGGCCTCTTCCCCCGGAGCGGCCTCCGCGTCCGCGCCCTCGGTTCCTTCGCCCTCGGCCGCCACGTCGGGCATGATCTCCGCGAAGGATATGGCCTCCGACGCCTCCTGGCCCTTCGGCGCGGCGTCGATCCCGTCGCCCCCGCGGCCCCGCAGCGCGAAGCTCAGGCCGACCGCCACCACGGCGATCAGCGCCACCGCCGCCGGTATGGCGATCATCAGCTGCTTCTTGCGGCGCTGCCTGCGGCGAATCTCCAGAATCCGCCGGCGCTGCTCCGGTGTGAGCCTGCGCGCGTGGTGCTGCGCCTGCGCGGGCCGCTGGGCGCGGTGCTGCGTCCGATTATCGTTTGTCTGGCTCATAACCCCAACATCTCCATGGACATCGCTTCCGTAATATCGGTTTCATTGTAGCATTGCGAAAATGCGGCGTCAATCGGTCAATTGTGAAAAAGTTTCAACATTCCTAAAACTTATTGGCTTCCGCATCCCCCATGGCGTCCAGCAGCTCCCGGTAGTCCGCCACCGCGCAGTCCGCGAGGGCGATGATCTCCTCGCGCATGCTCAGCTGCGTGGGATCCAGTATGCCGATGACCGGGCAGCCGGCCTCCTTCGCGCCGCGGATGGCGTAGGCCGCGTCCTCGAACACGCACATGCGCTCCACGGGCACGCCCAGTCGCTCCGCCACCGCACGGAAGAACGCCGGGTCGCTCTTCTCCATCGCCAGCTCCCGGTTGTCGGTGACGAACTCGAAGTAGGGCAGCAGCCCGGTCCGCTCCAGCGCCTCCTCCACGAACTCCTTCAGCGAAGCCGTGCCCACGCAGAGCTTCGCGCCCCTGCGCCGGAGCGCCCGCAGGTATTCCTCCGCGCCGGGCTTCGGGCGGGCGTCCTCCCGGTAGTGGCGGAGCATGTAGCCCTCGGTGGCGTGGAAGACCTCGCTCCAGTCGCAGGGCAGCTGGTACTTCTCGATCAGCTCCGCCAGCAGGCCCCGGCCGGACTCGTAGAACAGCCGCCCGAGCTCCTCCGCGTTGGGAATCACGCCGCGGTTGAGCAGGTATTCCAGCGTGGTCAGCCGCCAATAGCGCATCGTGGAGAGCAGCGTGCCATCCAGATCGAACATCGCCGCGTCGAAATCCGGGATCATAGCGCACCTCCGTCCCGCAGGATCTCCTCCGCCGCGCGCAATACTTCGGCGGGGCCGCCGCCCTGGGCGAAGTCCGGCCGGCCGCCGCCCCTGCCGCCCAGCGGCTCGGCGGCGCGCCTGAGCAGC
>CANQGC010000355.1 GCA_947600345.1 uncultured Clostridia bacterium | reverse complement strand
ACCTGAGGTTCCTTGGATTCTCCCTTCTGGGGTTACGGTGGGACGCACACTCCGCTTTCTGTATTTTCGTCCACACTCCCAATAGAATCTTGTATTTTCCCCGGAATTGTTGTATAATTTTATCAGAAGGCAATTGCGCCGCGCGGCGGCGAGAAGATGGAGGTACTGCCCATGAGCACGCTACATGTCGTCGATCATCCGCTCGTACAACACAAACTGACCCTGATGCGCCGCACTGAGTGCCCGACCAAGGATTTCCGCCAGCTGCTGGAGGAAATCGCCATGCTGATGTGCTATGAGGTCACGCGGGAGCTTCCGCTCACCGAGATCGAGATCGAGACCCCGATCACCAAGTGCAAGTCCAAGATCATCGCGGGCAAAAAGCTGGGCATCGTGCCGATCCTGCGCGCGGGTCTGGGCATGGTGGACGGCGTGCTGACCGTGGTGCCCTCGGCAAAGGTCGGCCACATCGGCCTCTATCGCGACCCGGAGACCCACCTGCCCGTGGAGTACTACTGCAAGCTGCCCCCGGACGTGGCCGAGCGCGACCTGATCGTGCTCGATCCCATGCTGGCGACCGGCGGCTCCGCCATCGCCGCCATCAACTTCATCAAGCAGCGCGGCGGCAAGCACATCACCATGATGGCGCTGGTCGGCTGTCCGGAGGGCGTCTACGCGCTGCAGAAGGCGCACCCGGACGTGGACATCTACATCGCCGCCGTGGACGAGAAGCTCAACGAGAACAAGTACATCGTCCCCGGCCTGGGCGACGCGGGCGACCGACTGTTCGGCACAAAATAGGCGGCGGTGCCGCCGGCCATCTGCTGCCGCGTATAGGCGACGGACTTCCGGCCCCATAGATCCGAGGGCCGGATTTCTGCGTTTCGGAGAACAAAGAAACGTCGCATACGCCCGCGGCAGCAGCAGGGAGAATCCAAGGAACCTCAGGTTCCTTGGCAGGTCTGGGCAGCGCCCAGCGTACCCCCAGCGGCCCGCGGCATCAAACAAAACCCCGGCAATGCGCATCAACGCACCATCGTCACCATACCGCGGGCCGCACGAGGCGCCTTTTGTCATGGGAAGCCACGCTTCCCATGACAAAACAGCAAACGCCACCCTCCGCATCACCAAACGCAACGCTTCCCCCGACTCGCATCCTCGCACAACCATCTTCTCGAGGCAAAACATGAACGACGACATCTCCCTCGGCCTGCGCGCCCGCGTGGCGCTGGAGGCGAACGGCTTCCGCGCGGCCCACAGCCTGGGTCAGAACTTCATACTGGACGAGGACTTCCTCGCGCACCTGCTGGACCTGGCGGGCGTGGGGGAAGGCGACCGCGTGCTGGAGATCGGCCCCGGACCGGGGCTGATGACCGCGCTGCTGGCGGAGAGAGCCGGGCGCATCGTCGCCGTGGAGCTGGACGAGAAGCTGCGGCCGGTGCTGGAAGCGGTGGTGGGCGCACGGGAGAACTCGACGCTGGTCTTCGCCGACGCGCTCAGGTGCGACCTGTCCGCGCTGGTGGCGGAGAAGCTCGGCGCGCCCTGGCGGGCGGTGGCGAACCTGCCGTACTACATCACCGCCGACCTGATCCTCAAGCTCTTCGAGACGCGCCCGCTGCCGGAGTCCATCTGCCTGATGGTGCAGCGCGAGGCCGCTGAGCGACTGATGAGCGCGCCCGGCGACAAGAACTGGTGCGCGCTGGCGGCCACAGTGCGCTTCTACGGCGACTGCGAGATTCTGGAGGACGTGCCGCCCCAGCGCTTCGAGCCCGCGCCCCACGTGGACAGCTGCTTCATCCGCATCGACGTGAAGCAGAACCGCCTCGTCCCCGAAGCGCGGGAGGCGGAGTTCCTCAAACTGATCCGCTGCTGCTTCCACATGCGCAGAAAGACGCTGGCCAACAACCTCAAGGCGGTCTACGGCGTCTCCGCGGAGAGAGCCGCCGCCTGGATCGAAGCGGCGGGGCTGAAGCCCCAGGTGCGCGGCGAAGCGCTAACTTTGGAGGAAATCTTGCAGCTATTTGAAGCGGAGCACAGTTGAGCGCCAAATCGGAATTGGAGAGTGAACAAAATGAAGAAATTGATATTTGGGTTAGTGTGGCAGATATTGGGCTTTTTCGGAACAATTATAATCCTTTGTACGGCGGCACCTCATCAATGGGATTATAACGGCATAACGGGTATTGTCGGTAGCTTGTTAGGATTAGAATTGATGATACCACTTGTCGTTTGTATAGTTATCTTCATGGTTGGTAGTGTGTTTTGTTACAAAGGAATACTAGAAAAGTAAACGAACAATTCCCGTTTGTCAGGGCATTTGGAGAAATCTTGCAGCGTGGCCTTTGAACGCGATTTTCCTTGCAATCGAGGGGCTTCTGCGCTATAATTGAAGCAATGGAGGGGAGGGATCGCCGTGGCGGAGAAGTATTGCGTGCTGGTGGATGGCAAGATTTGCGACGATTGCGGGGAGTGCCAGCGCTGCGATCTCGATCCCAGCAAGATCTGCGACAACTGCATGAAGTGCGTCAACACCGGCGCTGATTACAACGCTGTGGAGATCGACGAGATCATCACGGATGGAAGCAACGGAGGCTCCGGCGCGAGCGGTTCGCGTGGTGCAAGCTCCGCCAGGGCCGCCGCAAAGTGGCGCTCGGATCAATGACGTTGATGGGCGCACGAATGGCGCGCGGAACGATGGATGCGCGAACGTGCGCGCCGCTCGACGGCGCAGCAGAAGCGCGAACGCCAAGCTTTGCCGGCCGGCTTCCCGCAGGGGAGCGCCGCGAGCGGCACTATCGTTCCCTCCTAATCTATGCGTAAAAGACAGCTTTTGCGAAAAGATACGCCTTTGGCGTATCTCTCCGGCTTGGTCGCCTGATCGGCTCCCGCGCCTGCGCCCGCCATTCGGCGGGTTTCGCAAAAGCTGGC
>CANQGC010000354.1 GCA_947600345.1 uncultured Clostridia bacterium | reverse complement strand
TCGCCCAGCGGGACTTCCTGTTCGGAATCCCCGACGCCTTCTGCTGCGCCCAGGCGATGGCGCTGGCGGCATATGATCTCGGCGTCGCCTCCTGCATCGTCTCCCGGGCGGAGGAGACCTTCGACAGCCCCGAAGGCGCGGCGCTGCTGCACGAATGGGGCGTGCCGGAGGACTACGCGCCACGCTGCTTCCTGGCGCTGGGCTACTGCAACGGGCCCTGCCCCGCGCCCAAGCCCCGGCGCGCGGGACGCGTCAGGATCATCGAGTGAAGCGGACGCGCGGAGCAAATGCTGCTACCCGGGCGCCAATCCTACCTTTCGAGAGCGCCGCATCGAGGCGGGAGAGCAATACCGAATCCGGTCGGAAAACTATCTGCACTGCGGCAACTGCCGACAGGTTTGCCCCGCTGGGGCCGTGAAGGAGATGAATGAAGCGTGAACCAGGACGAGCGCAGGCGCTATCTGATCCGAGAGCTGCTTTCGGAGGATGCGCGCTACCGGGAGATTCGCGTGCCGGAGGACGCCGCGAACCAGTGGCGGCTGCTGCGGTCGCTGATGAACGTGCGGATGCCGGCGCCCATCGGCGCGGAGTTTCTGGCCGTGCAGGACGAGTTCCTGCGGGAGGAGGCCGCCGCGAAGGGCATCGTCGCGCTCTCCGCGCTGAGGCTGGTGGAGCCGGGCATCTACCTCTGGCAGGGCGACATCACGCGCCTCGCCTGCGACGCTATCGTCAACGCCGCGAACTCCGGCATGACCGGCTGCTACGCGCCCTGCCACGGCTGCATCGACAACTGCATCCACAGCTGCGCCGGAATCCAGCTCCGCCTGAAGTGCGCGGAGCTGATGCGCGCCCAGGGCCGCGAAGAGCCGACCGGAGTCGCAAAGATCACGCCCGCCTACAACCTGCCCTGCCGGTGCGTGCTGCACACTGTGGGGCCCATCGTGAGCGGCCCGCTGACGAAGGCGCACGAAGCCCAGCTCGCCTCCTGCTACCGCTCCTGCCTGGCGCTGGCGCAGGAACGCGGCCTGCATAGCGTGGCCTTCTGCTGCATCTCCACCGGCGAGTTCCGCTTTCCGAACCGCCGGGCGGCGGAGATCGCCGTGGCCGAAGTGCGCGCCTTCCTCGCAAAGAATACCGATATGGAGGTCATCTTCAATGTCTACAAGGATGCCGATCTCGAAATCTACCGGGAGCTTCTCGGAGCGAATTGAGGCGCTGGGCGCGGCCCTCTCCGCCGCGGATTCCGTGCTGATCGGCGCGGGCGCGGGGCTCTCCACCTCCGCCGGGTTCACCTACTCCGGCGCGCGCTTCGAGCGCTACTTCTCCGACTTCGCCGCGAAGTACGGCTTCCGGGACATGTACTCCGGCGGCTTCTATCCCTTCGAGACCCGGGAGGAGTTCTGGGCCTACTGGAGCCGCTACATTATGATCAACCGCTACATGGACGCCCCGAAGCCCGTGTACGACGATCTGTTCTCCCTGGTGAAGGACAAGGACTACTTCGTGCTCACCACCAACGTCGACCACTGCTTCCAGAAGGCGGGCTTCGACAAAAACCGACTGTTTTATACGCAGGGAGACTATGGTCTGTTTCAGTGCTCCAAACCCTGCCGCCAGGAGACCTATGACAACGAATCCGCCGTGCGCGAGATGTTTGAGCGCCAGTCGGACATGCGCGTGCCCACGGAGCTGCTGCCCGTCTGCCCCCGCTGCGGGCGGCCCATGAGCATGAACCTGCGCGCGGACGAAAGCTTCGTGGAGGACGAGGGCTGGCACCGGGCCGCGCGGCGCTACGCGGACTTCCTCCGATCGCACGCGAGGGGCCGCATACTGTTCCTGGAGCTGGGCGTCGGCTACAACACCCCGGGCATCGTCAAGTATCCCTTCTGGGAGATGACCTGCCGGAACCCGGACGCCGCGTACGCCTGCGTCAACCTCGGCGAGGCGAGCTGTCCGGGCCAGATCGCGGAGCGCTCGGTCTGCATCGAGTCGGACATCGGCGGCGTCCTCGGCGCGCTACTCGATCTAAATCCGCGGAAAACCGGAAATATCCCGGATATTTGAACAGCTTTTTTGCCATCTTTCCCCGGCCATCAATTGATTTCTCTCCTTATATGTGTTAGAATAGTGCTGATGGTATTATTCGCGCTAATTGTGCGCGTTCAAAACCGCCGCTATTTTTGAGGAGCAGGGGCATATTCATGAAAAAATGGTTTGGGAAGCTGTTGCCGTTTCTATTGACATGCGCTGTGGCAATTGCCGCCGTCTTTATCGGCATCTTCTACTTCAACTTCATATCTCAGCGCATCTACGAAGACAGCACCGGCCACCTTACGGAGATCTACCGCCAGGTCAACAGCGCCTTCGGCGCCTTTGTCGACCGGAACTGGGGGCTGCTGGATAGCAGCGCGGATTACTTCGCCCTGGCCGGAAGCGACGGCGACGAGCAGATCAGCGACTACATCGCCGGCAAGAAGCAGTACTGGGGCTTCTCGGACTTCTACTTCCTCTCGGATGAAATGACCTACACCACCCCCTCGGGCGCCTCGGGCCGCATGGACTTCGGCGCGGACTGGGACAGTCTGCTGCAAAGCGACGAGCCCTTCATGGCGGGCCAGACGCTGGCCCAGGGCCAGGAGGTCACCATATTCGTCTCTCAGGCGCCCCACGGAAGCTACAGGGGCTTCGAATACGACGCCGTCGCCATCAGCTACAGCAACGCCGACCTGGCGAACTCGCTGGACGTGGACGCCTTCTCCGGCAAGGCCAAGTGCTTCGTGATCCACAACGACGGCCGCGTGCTGCTCTCCACCCAGGTGGGCGGCAACGTGTTCGGCAACTACCTGGTCTACCTGCGCGCCGCCTCGAACCTGAGCGACGCCCAGATCGCCCAGATCGAGAGCGACTGGCAGAGCGGCAAGTCGCTCTCGATCTGGGCGATCTG
>CANQGC010000353.1 GCA_947600345.1 uncultured Clostridia bacterium | reverse complement strand
CGCCCCGCACAATCTCCATCCGCAGCGCCCTGTCCCCGCTGTGCTTCTCTCCCGATCCGCGTAACACTCCGTTTACGTGAAATACGGCGGCGAAATAGACGAGCGCGACGGCATTGGACAGCGCCGTTGCGACGGCTGCTCCCGTGACTTCGTTGCCCGAGGGGAGCAGCACGAACATGAACAGCGGGTCGAGGCCAATGTTCAGCACCGCGCCGAGGATCATGCCAAAGCTCGCTTGCCGGGGATGCCCCATCGCGCGGATCAGATGCCCGCACGAGGATGCCATGATGGTGGGAATCCCGCCGACCACAATCGTCCAGAACACATAGCTGCGGGCGAAGCCGATGGTTCCCGCGTCGCCGCCGATCCGCAAGAGCAGCGGCGTCCGAAAGGCCGCCATGAAAGCGGCGTAGCAGAGCGCGATTGCCAGCGAGCCGCCCAGCGAAAGGCGCAAGACACGCTTCGCCGTCCGCTCATCCTGCCCGCCAAGTGAGCGCGCCGCAGCGCCGGCGCCGCCGATGCCGAACAAATTGCTGAACGCGGAGAGAAAGGTATACACCGGCAGGCACAGCGAGACCGCCGCTACCGCATTGGCATTTTCCGTCAAACCCACGTAGAATGTATCCGCCAGATTGTAGATCACAATGATGATCTGACTGAGGATCGTGGGGAGAATCATGGAGAGAACCGCCCTGCCGACCGAAGCCTGCGCAAAGAGCCGCTCCTCCGTCTCCGCGTACTTCTCCGCTTCCTTCAATTTGAATCGCCTCGCCGTCGCTATTCCTCACCCAGTGAAAACACAGCCGTAATGCTGCCGCTGTCCAGCGCGGCATCCCAGTTGGTCAGGTCGTCGATGTGGCCGATGCGGGTGTAGGCCCAGGAATTCGCGCCGTAGAATATCACGATGTTGCTCGAATTGTAGAGCACGATATCGCCCGGCTGTGTGGCCGTCTGTACGTCCAGCGCGGTCAGGCGCGTCCCCAGCGGGCCCACCTTCTCGAAGCCGGAGTAGTCGTCCATCTCGATGGCCACGGGCTTCGACCGCATCATCTCGATCAGCTCCGACACGGCAGCGTTGTCCTCCAGCGTCGCCATGAAACTGTATTCGCCAATTTGCACGTGCATCTTCAAATCCTTCGCCTCCTCGCCACTCCCCTGCGTTTCTTCGGCGCAACAGAGCGCCAGTCCCAAGACCAGCGCCAGCGCGATTGCCAGACATAGCATTTTTTCATTGTAACTTTTTCCCTCCCTCGTGGTTCTCGCGCAGTTGCCAAGTGAGATAGTCCAGGCAACTCAGCTTGCGCTGAACGTCGTGCAGGTCATCCAGGAGCACGCTTCGCTGGCTGTGCAGCAGCCGCAGCTCGGAGGCATAAACCTCCTCCTCCGTGCGGTTCGTCCTGTGGAGCGCCTCGAAGCGCTCCAGCATTTCCCTGGAGCACCCCGCGTCCGCGAGGTTCTCGGCGGTCAGCCGGTCGTTCATGTTTTACTCATTCCTTTCAAGAAGTCTTTTCCCTATCTTCTCTCAGTCAACAGTATAGCGAATCGAAAGTGATATGTCCAATCGTTCTTTCGTATTACAGCCTATGCTTTACACGTATAACAGGACGTGCTATAATCATCGTAGCAATACATTGGGAGGGATGCGCAATGGATGTGCGCGTGCTGCGATACTTCCTGGCGGTGGCGCAGGAGGGCAGCTTCAGCCGGGCGGCGGAATCGCTGTTTTTGAGCCAGCCCACGCTTTCGCGGCAGATTCGCGAGCTGGAGGAGGAGTTGGGCGTGGAGCTGTTCCAGCGCACCAACCGCAATGTGCAGCTCACCCGCGACGGGATGCGGCTGCGCCGCCGCGCCGAGGAGATCGTCGAGCTGATGGACAAGACCCGAGATGAATTTGATGCAATGCAGGACGAAATCGCCGGCGAGATCTTCATCGGCAGCGGCGAGACGCACCTCTTTCGGCCCATCGCGCGCGTGGCGACCCAGTTGCACCGGGAGTATCCCGGCATCCGCTACAACCTGTTTAGCGGCGACGCGGATGCCATCGTCGAGCGCCTCGACCGGGGTCTGCTGGACTTCGGCGTGGTGCTGGAACCGGCGCTCATTCAAAAGTACGAATCCTTGCGCTTGCCCGGGCACGACCGCTGGGGCCTGCTGATGCCGAAGGATCACCCACTGGCCGCGAAGCCCTACATTGAGCCGAACGACCTGCCCGACGTTCCGCTGCTGACCAGCTCGCAGAAACGCCCGATCCCGGTTCTGACCCAGTGGCTGGGCTACGACGCCTCGCAGGTGAACTACGTCGCACAGCACGTGCTCAACATCGTCGCCCACTACACGCTGCTCTACAATGCCGCTCTGATGGTGGAGGCGGGCCTGGGCTGTGCCGTGTGCATCGACCACCTCATCGACGCGCGCGAGACAACGAACCTCACCTTCCGCCCCCTCTACCCCGAACTCAGGCTGGATCTCGCCCTCATCTGGCAAAAGTACCAAATCTTCTCTCCCGCAGCGGAGCTATTTTTGAAACGCCTCAAGAGTGACCTCGTTGAATCTTCATCGGAAAAAACCGATGCATCAGATGCCTAAATGCCAGCATTCCTTCTGCCGCGCCGTTTGACGGCACGGCCTGTGTTTATGCTTATTTTCTATCGCTAGATATTTAGAATAAGTATTTGCTATACAAAATGGCCTCGCATATAATAATGACGACGATCCGAAGCGCTTTGTTCAGAACTCGGATGGTACACCAGAAGAAAAGATTTGAGGTGAAGGATTTGAGAAGAACTTTGCTGTGGCTGCTGGCGATGGCGTGCCTGCTTGCCGGGTTCGCGGGGCTTGCGGAGATGGACAGCGAGATCGAGAACTACACTCGCTACACCGATTACCAGCCCCAGGTGGCGGAGCCCGTGGGCCTGATTCCGGGTTCGGATTCCAGCAAGCTGGTGGTTTGGTTCTCCCGCGTGGGCAACACGGTCTTCGACCCGGA
>CANQGC010000352.1 GCA_947600345.1 uncultured Clostridia bacterium | reverse complement strand
CTGGCGTTTGACGAGGCGCTCGCGGCGACGCAATGAGGAATCCTCGCCGGAGCGGAGCGCGCCGGGCCAACCGGGCCGCGCGAGGGCCGGACTGTCGGAGACAATTCAATATGGGGGCGCCGGAAAGAAGCAAACCATGGCCAACCGTTCGACGGGCGGTCATGGTTTGCCTGCGCTCAAAGGCTCAGCCGGCCATCGCCTCCACGCCGAAGACGCGGTTCAGGAAGCCGGGCGGGACATAGGAGACGCTTTCGCTCTCGGGGCCGGTGAGGACGGTGCCGCTCTCGTAGAGCAGGCGGTGGCGGGGGAGGATGGAGTAGCGATACGCCCGGTTCGCGTCCGCCTCGGGATCGGACCAGACGATCACGCTGCCGGCGTCGGCGTGAAGGGTCGCGGCAATCTCGACATCCTCATCGCTCCTGCGCAGCACCAGGTAGTCCGCCTCCGCGCTCCTGGAGGTGAAGGCCAGCGCGGGTGCCTCGCCGGGCTCGGAGAGCAGCTGCAGGTCGTCCACCATCTCCGGCGCGTCCCAGAGCTCGCTGGTGCGCTGGGGAAGCCTGTCCTCGGGAAACCACTCCACCTGGGTGTAGCTCTGGGGCGTGTTGACCGCCGCCAGCGCCACGACCTTCGCATCGTCCAGCGAGGCGCGGTCGATGCGCAGCGGCACGAGCCCGGCGGGGGCCTCGAAGTCCCGACCGCTCAGGCTGCCCGATATGCCGCTCAGAAACTTCGCGCAGAGCTGGGCGGGATAGCTGCTGCCCCCGGCGTAGTCGGGAAGCTTGTGCGCTGCGTCCGGCTCGTCGAAGCCCATCCACACCGCGACGGACAGCTCCGGCGTGCAGGCCACCGTCCAGATGTCCCGGTTGCCGCCGCCGGTCTCGCCCACGGTGCCCGTCTTGCCCGCGACGGGAATCCCGGCGGAGGCCAGCGCCTTGGCGCTGCCGGTGCTCGCGGCGGTCTTGAGCATGTCAGTCACCAGGAAGGCGGTCTGGGCGCTGACGGCGGCCTCCGTGGGCGCGGGCGCCTCGTAGAGCACGCGGCCGAAGCGGTTGGTGATGCGGCGAATGGCGTGGGCCTCCAGGCGCGTGCCGCCATTGGCGAGGGCTCCGTAGGCGGCGCAGAGCTGGGCGGGGGATACGCCGTCGGTCATCGAGCCCAGCGCCAGCGACAGGTTCACGTCCTGCGCGGAGAGCGGTATGCCGAACCTCGCGATGGTGCGCCGCACCGCCGGGATGCCGATCAGGTCGGCCAGGTCCACCGTCGCCACGTTCAGCGAGCGCGACAGCGCCTCCCGCAGCGTGACGGTGCCGTAGTAGTTCCCGCCCGCGTTGCCGGGCTCATAGCCCCCGGCGAACTCCCGGCGCACGTCCTCGATCATCGAGACCGGCAAAAAGCCCTTCTCCTCGATGGCGGCGGCGTAGGTGGACACCGGCTTGATGGCGGAGCCGGGCTGGCGGCGGGTCTGGGTGGCACGGTTGAGGCCCCGGCGCACGGCGTACTCCCGCCCGCCGATGACGGCCGCGATCTCCCCGGAGGCGGCGTCCAGCGCGATCAGCGCGGCCTGGGCGGGCGTGCCGTCGGATGCGGGGTCGGGGAAGTTCGCGCCGCTGGCGAAGAGCTCCGCGGCCGTCTGCTGCAGCTGGGGCTGCAAGCCCGTGTAGATGTGGTAGCCGCCGGAGATGACCTCTTCTGCGTCCAGATCGAGCAAGCTCTCTGCCTCGGCCAGCACCTGATCCATGTACCAGTCGCTCGCGCCGCCGTCCGGCTCCTCCTCGGCGAGGGACAGCGGCTCGGCGGTGGCCTGGGCGCGGATGTCGGTGGTGATCGCGCCGGTGCCCTCCATGGCGGAGAGCACGTAGTTCCGGCGCTTGAGCGCGTTCTCCGGGTGCAGGTGGGGCGCGTAGTTCGAGGGAGACTTGATGATCCCCGCCAGCAGCGCGCCCTCGGCCACGCTCAGCTCCCGCACCTCCTTGTCGAAGTACACCTCCGCCGCCGGGCCGATGCCGTAGGCGCCGTGTCCGAAGTTGACGGTGTTCAGGTACGCCTCGAGGATCTCGTCCTTGCTGAGCTGCTTCTCCAGCTGCACCGCCAGCACCAGCTCCTGCACCTTGCGGGAGAGCGTCTTCTCGCTGGTCAGGTGCGTGAGCTTGATCAGCTGCTGGGTGATCGTGGACGCGCCCTGGCGCAGGCTCATCGTGCGGATGTCCTGCCACAGCGCGCCGAGGATGCGCTTCAGGTCGAAGCCGTGGTGCTGGTAGAAGCGCTGGTCCTCAGCGGCGATGAACGCCTGGGCCACCTGGGGCGGAACCTCGCTCAGCGGCACGAAGCTGCGCCGGTTCGCGGCGTAGAGCGCGCCCGCGGGGTTGCCGGAGGCGTCGTAGACCGTCGTGCTCTCGGGCGTGGCGCGGATGCGGTCCAGGTCGAGCCGCTGCCAGGAGGGAAGATCCAGCTCCCAGATCAGCAGGCCCAGCCCGATTGCGAGCGCCGCGGCCAGCGATATCAACAGCCATTTGCGCATGGCGATCCCACCCTTTCATCCATCGCGCGCTTTTCGCGCATCGCAGATAGCTTTGCCGGAAGATGCGCAAATTAGACATTTCTTCCGGAGGCGCGTGTCGGACGCTCGTGCGGCTTCGCCGAAAGCAGTGGACTTTCGCGGCAGGATGCGACAGGCGCGGCGGTGAACTTCACTCGCCGGGAGGATGATTGCAATGTTGGACTATGAACGCAAGCGCCAGACGCTCACCGTGCGCCTGGCGGACGAGCTGGATCACAGCGCCGCAGCGCGGATGCGGGGCGAGCTGGACGAACTGCTGCGCGACAGCAGCATCCGCCGCCTGGTGTTCGACCTGCGCAAGCTGAACTTCATGGACAGCTCGGGCATCGGCTTCATCATCGGCCGCTACAAGCTGATGGCGCGGCGGGGCGGCAGCGTGGCGGTGCGCAACGCGGACCGCAGAATGGACCGCATATTCGAGATGGCGGGGC
>CANQGC010000351.1 GCA_947600345.1 uncultured Clostridia bacterium | reverse complement strand
GCAAAGCCCCTTAAGCAGGTCCGGGCAGCGCCCGGCGGGTCTGGGCGGAGCCCAGCGTCACCCCAGCGGCCCGCGTCCAAAAATCACCCGGACAGCGCGAAGCAAAGCTCCGCCGCCACCATGCGCGGGCCGCTCGAGGCGAGTTTTGGTTTGGAAAGCCGCGCTTTCCAAACCAAAAGAGCAACCGCACGCTTCGCCTTAAGACAACAGCATCCCCAACACCGCCGCCCACTCCAAAACCGCCGCATACATCAGCCGATCGACGCGGCCAACATCATCGCGCTCAATCTCCCGCTTCGCATCGCCGATGGACGGCTTCTCCACGAGCTTGCCGAAGTAGCGGTGGGTTCCGCCCAGCCGCACGCCCAGCGCGCCCGCCGCCGCGGACTCGCTCCAGGCGCAGTTCGGGCTCAGGTGGTTGGCGTGATCCCGCGCCATGATCCGCCAGGCGCCCCTCGCATCCAGCCCGCAGGGCCCGGCCGCCAGGCACATCAGCGCCCCGCAGACGCGCGCCGGGACGAAGTTCAGCACATCGTCCAGCCTCGCGCTCGACCAGCCGATGTCCCGGTACCTCTCATCCAGATACCCCACCATCGAGTCCAGCGTGCTGGCGGCCTTGAAGCCCAGCCCCAGCACCGGCCCGCCCAGCGCCAGGTAGAGCATCGGCGAGATCACGCCGTCGGTGGCATTCTCCGCCACGGTCTCCACCGTGGCGCGCAGGATCTCCGGTTCCGTCAGCTCCGCCGTATCCCGGCCCACGATGCGACCGACCCGCTTCCTTCCCGCCTCCAGCGAAACGTCCAGCGCCGCCGCCACGCCCCGGGCCTCCTTCGCCAGGCACCTGGCCGACAGGCACCACCAAGACAGCACGCACATGCCAAGGAACAGCGGAAGCCTCCCCAGCAGCGACAGCAGCCAAAGCAGCGCGGCAGTCAGGAGCATCGCCAGCCCCACCACGCTTCCCGTGAGCCAGACCGCGCTCCGGCGCAGGTTCCCGCCCCGGGCGCGCAGCTTCCCTTCCATGAAGGAGATGTACCTCCCAATCCAGACCACTGGGTGCGGCCAGCCCTCCGGGTCGCCGATCAGGAAATCCAGCGCGAGCCCGGCCAGCATCGCGGCCACGTGCATTCGAACAAAGCTCATGCGCCCGCCCCCCGCTCCAGCTTGCCGAGGGCCTCTGCCAGCGCCAATACTTCCCGCAGCCGCGCGTTCTCCGGGCCCAGCGTCACGCCGGCGTCGATCACCCGGGAGCAGCGCCGCGCCCAGTCCTTCGCCCGCTCCAGGACGTCCTCGCCCAGCGGGCGGAACGGCTCGGCCTCGATCACCTCCGCCGCGAGCTGCCGGGCCAGCGCGCAGTCCACGTCGTTTGTGCAGAGCACGCCCGCCACGAAGGGAATCCCCTCCCGCTGCAGCTTGCGGTAGACCGGTATGCCGCTCCCGCAGTTGGACAGCACCAGAACCTCCGGCGCGCCCGTTACGCGGGGCAGCTCGATGCCGCCGAAGCGCGGGTCGTAGGCGCCGGGCTCCAGGTCGTAGAGCGCGCGGATCACGTCCTCGCGGAAGATCTCCTCCGGCGCACCGCTGCGGAAGATGTTCTCCCCCTTCACGCACAGCACCCGGTCGGAGACCTTCTGCGCCAGGTCGATCTCGTGCAGCGAGAGGATCACGCTCATGCCTCGCTCCCGAGCCTGGGTTCGCAGTATGGTCAAGAGCTCCAGCTTGTGGCGGATGTCCAGGTAGCTGGTCGGCTCGTCCAGCACCAGCACCCGCGGCTCCTGGCAGAGCGCCCGGGCCAGCAGCACCCGCTGGCGCTGGCCGTCGCTGACGGCGTTGAAGTCGCGCTCCGAAAGCTCCGTCACGCGCACGGCCTCCATTGCGGAGCGCACCGCCGCCTCGTCCTCCGGGGAGAGCAGGCCCAGCCGCCCGGTGTAGGGGTAGCGCCCGGCGGAGACCACGTCCCGGCAGGTCATCAGCTCCGGCTTCGCCCGCTCGGTGAGCAGCACGGCCATGCGCCGCGCCAGCTCCCGCTGGCTGAGGCTTTGCAGCTCGCGGCCGCCTACGTACACCGCGCCCGCGACCGGGCGCAGCTGCCGGGCGATGCTCTTCAGGATCGTGGACTTCCCCGCGCCGTTGGGGCCGATCAGCGCAACGATCTCCCCCGGCGCGACGGCCAGCTCGATGTCCCGGATCAATGGAACCCCGTCGTAGCCGACGCTCAGGCCCCGGGCGCGGAAGCTGTACTCCATCCGGCTCACCTCCCCCGCTGGCGCTTGAGCATCATCCAGATGACCACCGGCGCGCCGAAGACAGACGTGACAGTCGATATGCTCAGCTCGGTGGGCGCGAAGGCCGTGCGGGCGATCAGGTCGCAGCCCATGCAGAACACCGCACCGCCCAGGAACGTGGCCGGGATCGCCACCAGCGGCTTGGACGTATTGAGCCCCCGCTTCACCAGCTGCGGCACCGCGATGCCCACGAAGGACACCGGCCCGGCGAAGGCCGTGACGCAGGCGGAGAGCACGCTCGAAAGCAGGATCAGCGCCGCCCGGAACGTCCGCACGTTCACGCCCATGCTGCGGGCGTAGTTCTCCCCCAGCTGGAACGCGCCGATGGGCTTGGACAGGCAGAAGGTCGCCGCCGCCGCGGTCAGCGTGATGACCGCCGCCACGCCCACGCCCTCCCAGCTCGCGCCGGAGAAGCTGCCCAGCGACCAGCCGTGGAGGTTCACGATGTCGCTGTCCTCCGCGAAGGTGACCACGAAGTCGGTGATCGCCGAGCAGATGTAGCCGATCATGATGCCCGCCACCAGCAGCGCCGCCATGTGGTGGAGCCTGTGGGACATGAGCAGTATGAAGCCCATGGACAATATCGACCCCGCGAAGGCGGCGACCACCAGCGTCCAGGACGAGACGGCCTGCAGGTTTCCCAGCAGGAAGATCATCGCCAGCGCCACCGTGAGCTTCGCCCCCGACGATATGCCCAGCACGAAGGGCCCGGCGATGGGGTTGGCG
>CANQGC010000350.1 GCA_947600345.1 uncultured Clostridia bacterium | reverse complement strand
AAATTTCCACCCGTGGCGGCGAAGGTGCTCACCTGGCTCATCATCGCGCTGATGAGCCTCAACGGCCTGCTCACCGTGGCGGTGATGCAGCGCTACAACACCCGCAAGGAGCGCCCCGAGCCCGCCAACGTCCTGGAGGAGTTCATCGACGAGACCTACGACGACGCCTTCGTCGAGCACCGCTGGCAGAACATGGTCAGCGCCGAGGGCGAGGGGGAAGTCGAGGAGGAGCCGGGCGAAGCGGAAGATGCCGAAGGAGCGGAAGAGGAGCTTTCGCAGTAGAGATTTTAATCGCATTGAAAACAAGTTGAGCCGCCAACCAGCGTTGCTGGTTGGCGGCTCGCGCTTATCCGATCCGAAACGCAGAGAACGGCGCGCGGCGCTAGGGCTCCTTGCGCATCGAGATGAAGCCGTTCCTTTGCAGCGTGGCGACGAAGGTGACGACCCGGTCGAGCATGCGCTCCCGCTCGTCGGGGAAGCGCTCCTCCATGATGCGCGCGAGCTCCGAAACGGTGTTTGCGCCGTCGATGCCCTCCCAGACGGCGCTGCCGTACTTGTCGAGCGCGATGTGGCTGACGCGCGGCTTGTGAAAGAAGCGCTGGGCGATGGAGGCGTAGAAGCCCCTGTGCTCCATGTCCACCTCGACGGTGCCGTCCTTCGTGCGCCGCCAGGGGTGATCCGCGCGCCGCACGGGAACGCAGTCTAGGTAGTTCGCGGGAATCTTTCGCCTTGCCATGTCACTTCCGCTTCTTTCCGCCGAACATGAAGCGGATCATGACCGCGATCAGAGCGACAAAGAACGCGAGCCCGCCCCAGTTGCCCAGAATTCCGCCGAGGCTCAGGTTTATGCCCGCCGCGGCGAGGACCGCGAGCAGTATGCCCACGATGCCCTCGCCGGCGATCATGCCGGAGGAATACAGTATGCCGTCGCTGATGACCTCCTGCCGCCGCTCCTCGGAGGCGAACCTGCGCTTCTCGATCCAGAGCCGGATCAGGCCACCGATCATGATGGGCATGGACAGGTGGATCGGCAGGTACAGGCCGACGGTGAACGGGAGCACGGGAATGCCGATGATCTCCGCCACGACCGCGATGAACGCGCCCGTGATCACCAGGCCCCAGGGCAGATTGCCGCCCATGACGCCCTCGACGACCATCTTCATCAGCGTCGCCTGGGGAGCGGGCAGCTGCGGCGAGCCGTAGGGCCACGCGGAATTCAGCAGGTAGAGCACGCCCGCGATGGCCAGACCCGATGAGAAGACGCCGATCAGCTCGCCGTACTGCTGGTACAGCGGGGTCGCGCCCACGATGTAGCCCGTCTTTAGGTCCTGCGAAGTGTCGCCCGCCATCGACGTTACGATGCAGATGATCGTGCCGATGCAGATCGCCGCGGTCATGCCGGCGCTGCCGGCGCTGCCCGTCACCTTGAGGACGATCGTCGCGATCAGCAGCGTCGCGATCGCCATGCCGGATATCGGGGTGTTGGACGAGCCGACGAGGCCCACCATGCGCGAGGCGACTGTGGCGAAGAAGAAGCCGAATACGACGATGATCAGCGCCGCGGGCAGGCCGATGGGAAGGCCCGGCAGCAGCCAGAGCAGGATCGTGATCGCGAGCGCGCCGATGAGCGTGGCGGGCAGGGGGATGCTCCGCTCCGTGCGGGTGACCGCCCCGCTGCTGCGGCCGAAGCCCTTGAGCGCCTTGGAGAACGTGCGGACGATGAGCGGCAGCGATTTGATCAGGCTCAGCACGCCGCCCGCGGCCACCGCGCCCGCGCCGATGTAGCGGATGAAGTTGCTCCACAGGCCCCAGCTGTCCAGCGCGTTGAACGCCACCGTCGCCGGATACATCACCGCGTCTCCGCCGATCAGCGCCAGCAGCGGCATGATCACGAACCAGCCCAGCACCGCGCCGCTCAACAGGTACGACGACACCCGGGCGCCGCAGATGTAGCCCACGCCCACCAGCGCGGGGAGCACGTCCGCGCCGATGCCCGAGCCGGGGTACGCCGGAATCGACCAGTCGATTTCGCTGGGGAACAGGCAGAGCCCGTCGGCGATGAACTTGTAGACCGCGGAGATGCCGAGGCCCGAGAACACCAGCTTCGACTTATCGCCGCCCTCCTCGCCCGCGAGCAGCACCTCCGCGCAGGCCTGGCCCTCGGGGAAGGGCAGCACGCCGTGCTCCTCCACGATGAGCGCCGTGCGCAGCGGAATCATGAACAGCACGCCGAGCGCGCCGCCGCAGATGGCGATGAGCGTGATCATCAGGAACGACGGGGGCTTCGTGCCATCCTGCGCCGCCCACATGAACAGCGCCGGGAGCGTGAAGATCGCGCCCGCGGCGAGCGCTTCGCCCGCCGAGCCGATGGTCTGAACCATGTTGTTTTCGAGGATTGATTTCCGCTTGAGGATTACGCGCAGGATGCCCATGGATATGACCGCCGCCGGTATGGATGCGGACACCGTCATGCCCACGCGCAGGCCCAGGTACGCGTTCGCCGCGCCGAACACCACGGCAAGGATTATGCCGAGCAGGATCGAAGTCGCCGTGAATTCCGGCACGACCTTGTCCGAGGGAACGTATGGCTTGAATTTCTCCCCCTGCTTCTCCATTGAATCACGACCTTTTGTCTTTTGTCTGGCCTATTGTAGCACGATTTTGCGGGGAAGACAAGGATAGTTTAAGAAAGCGTTTAGAAGCTGTGGTTTGGTGCGGAGGAGGGGGTGATGGGGGAAGGGGAGGCGGGTGATGCGGAGGGTTCGGTTGCTCTTTGGATTGGGAAGCCTTTTGGCTTCCCAATCCAAAACTCGCCTCGGGGCGGCCCGCGGTATGGAGGCGGCGGGGCGTTGGTGCGCATTGCCTGGCTATGGTTTGAATACCGCGGGCCGCTGGGGGGCCTGGGCTCCGCCCAGACCCGCCGGGCGCTGCCCGGACCCGCTGGACTCTGTCCAGACCTGCTTAAGGGACTCTGTCCCTTAAGAATCCTTGCCAAGGAACCTGAGGTTCCTTCAGATCACTGACAAACCCTGCAATCAAAAGAGGGAGCAGGGTTTGCTGAACGAT
>CANQGC010000349.1 GCA_947600345.1 uncultured Clostridia bacterium | reverse complement strand
GTCTGGGCGTAGGCGGCCATCGTCCAGTCGCCCGCGCAGCCGCAGAGGTTCAGGAAGTTCTGGATGACCGTGCGGCCCTCCTCGGAGTGGGTGACCTCCGGGTGGAACTGCACGCCGTAGACGCGCGCCGCGTCGTTCGCCATCGCGGCGACGGGGCAATTCTCGCTGTGCGCGATGGGGCGGAAGCCCGGCGGGCACTGGGCCACCTGGTAGGTGTGGCTCATCCAGTTCGAGGAGGCCGGGGACATGCCCGCGAGCAGGCCCGCGCGCTCGTCCATCTCCACGCGGATGCGGCCGTACTCCCGTTGGGCTGCGCGCTCCACCCGGCCGCCCAGCAGGTGCGCCGTGAGCTGCATGCCGTAGCAGATGCCCAGCACCGGCACGCCCAGCTCGTACACGCCCGCGTCGCAGCGGGGCGCGTCGTCCGCCAGCACGCTGGCCGGGCCGCCGCTCAGGATCACGCCGGCGGGCCGCGCCGCGCGGATGGTCTCGATGTCCGCCGAGTAGGGTAATACCTCCGAATAGACGTGGCATTCGCGCACGCGGCGCGCGATGAGCTGTGTGTACTGTCCGCCGAAGTCGAGTATGACGATCTTTTCCGTCAAGGCTCCTCATCCCCCAAATTGTAGAATGATTCTGAAGTAACTCCATAATCATGATAGCGTTTGGCGCGGAATTTGTCATTGCTGTATCAGTTAATTCTTGCTTTCCGGGCAGGATTTTGCCGGGCGCATATCGAAGTTGAATAAGGGTTTCTCTGCGCATGCCGCGGAGAAGTAGAGGCGGAGCCTCCCCACAGAATACGGAGGAATTACAATGAGCAATTGCGCGATCGTCGGCATCAACTGGGGCGACGAGGGCAAGGGCCGCATGGTGGACTACTTTGCGGATCATTATCAGGTGGTCGTGCGCTACCAGGGCGGCAACAACGCCGGGCACACGGTCATCAACGAGTACGGCAAGTTCGCGTTGAACCTGCTGCCGTCGGGCATCTTCCACCCGGAGACGGTGAACCTGCTGGGCGCGGGCGCGGTGGTGGACCTGAAGCACCTGTGCGGCGAGATCGAGAAGCTGCGCGCGGCGGGCGTGAAGATCACGCCGGAGAACCTCAAGATCTCCGACCGCGCGATGATGGTGCTGCCCATTCACCCGGCGCAGGACCAGTGGGAGGAGGAGCGCCTGGGCAAGGAGGCCTACGGCTCCACCCGGCGCGGCATCAGCCCCATCTACGGCGACAAGTATATGAAGAAGGCCATCCAGATGGGCGACCTGCTGCATCCGGAGTCGCTGCGGGCGCACCTGAAGAAGTTGATCGACTGGAAGAACACCGTGTTCGTCACGGGCTACGGCCAGCAGCCGGTGAGCTACGACGAGGTGCTCGAGTGGATCGAGACCTGGGGCGGGAAGCTCAAGCCCCACATCTGTGACGCCTTCGCGCTGTTGGAGGGCGCGCATGCGGCGGGCAAGAGCATCATGTTCGAGGCCCAGCTGGGCGCGCTGCGGGACATCGACTACGGCATCTATCCCTACACATCGTCGTCGAACCCGATCTCGGCCTACGCGCCGGTGGGCAGCGGCTGTCCGTTCCTGAAGGTGGACGAGGTCGTGGGCGTGACGAAGGCGTACTCCACCTGCGTGGGCGAGGGCCCGTTCGTGGGCGAGCTGGACGGCGGCGCGGCCCACGACCTGCGCGAGGCCGGCGCGGAGTACGGCGCGGCGACGGGCCGCCCCCGGCGCGTGGCCTGGTTCGACATCCCCGCCACCCGCTACGGCACGAAGCTTCAGGCTGCCACGGCGCTGGCGCTGACGAAGATCGACGTGCTGAGCTACCTGGACGAGATCCCGGTCTGCGTGGCCTACAAGCTGCACGGCGAGACCATCGACCACTTCCCCTACACCGCCGACCTGGACGCTTGCGAGCCAGTGTACGAGAAGCTGCCCGGTTGGAAGTGCGACATCTCGAAGGCGAGAACCTGGGAGGAGTTGCCGAAGGCCGCGCGCGACTACGTGGAGTTCCTGGAGCAGCGCGTGGGCTGCCCGATGAAGTACGTGTCGGTCGGCCCGGAGAGGGAAGCGCTGATCATAAGGTAAAAGGACGGAGGCTGTCCGCAAGGGGCGGCCTCTGTTTGTCAATAGAGGAAAGAGACGAGGGGAGGAGGATTCCCATCGGCACTGACGCTGAAAACATGCAGGAGTTAGAGGAAGAAATCGCGAGGAATCGCGCGGAAAACACATCCTATCGGAATTATCGAGAAGATGAATATTTCGTGTTTTCCGGTGCACCCGTTTTTTCTGTGCTCGATTTTTGGCGCTATTGCTATGGAGAGCTTGCCGGACAATCGCCAGTAATCGCTGAGTTTCTTGTGGCAAAGGCATTGGGCATTGAGAAGGCGGAAAACGTAACCTACTGGACTGCCTACGACATGTCCTACCGCGGCATGCGCGTGGAAGTGAAGGCGACGGAATATGTCCATGCGTGGAACAAGAAGCGGGTTTCAAATGTTCGCACATTCTCGATCGCGCCTTCCAACAATTGGCACTGGGGCGCCAAAGGAGGAAGGAAGCTCTCCCGGCAAAACGATCTGTACGTCTTCTGCCTGAACACGAACCGCGAGGTGCAAAACGCGCAGCCATTGGACCTCGATTTCTGGGAGTTCTACGTGGTGGCGACGGAGAAAATCAATCAACATACCGAGTACTATGGGAATCCAGATCAAAAGAAGATATCTCTAAACGTGGTAAAGTATCTGTCTGGTGCAGCGGTGAAATGGGATGGATTAAAGGCCAAGGTTGACGAAGTGATTGATAATATATCGCGTTGAGGCTTTGATGATCGAATAATAAAAGATGCGACGCTGCGATTTTCCTGAGATCAGGAAAATCATCCCGGAACGCCGAGAGTCAACAGAAGTTCAACCGTAACCCCAAAAACCAACCCTCACAGAGGGCCGGTATTGTCGGCCCGATAACGAAACCTTCCGCAAAACGAACTCAGCCAACCCCGGGTCCAGGGCGTGAGGCCCTGGTCAGGAGAGGGAGGAGGGAATCCAAGGGGGAAACGGGGGACGCTTGACGTC
>CANQGC010000348.1 GCA_947600345.1 uncultured Clostridia bacterium | reverse complement strand
GTTGCCCGGGCCGCTGAGCAGGTTCAGGCCCTTCTTCGTCACGGCCTCGCCGTACTTCAACACGTCCACGATCTGGGCGCTGCCGCCCTTCTGCACACAGCCGCACGACTTGTCCTCCAGCGTGGTGATGCCGCCGGCCTTGTTGCCGGGGCTGGGGTTCTCGTAGACCACCTGGTGGTGGCTGGTGAAGTAGCGCTTGAAGTCCTCCACCATCTCCACGGCCTTGCGGAACACGCCCTCGTCGGCGCAGCGGTCGAAGAGGATCGATTCCGCGCCGAACATCTCCGGCACCTCGGTGAGCACGGTGCTGCCGCCCAGCGCGATCAGCCGGTCGGAGAAGCGGCCCACGGTGGGATTCGCGGTGATGCCGGACAGGCCGTCCGAGCCGCCGCACTTCATGCCGACCACCAGCTCGCTGGCGGGAATCTCCTCGCGCTGGAAGGTTCCCACGTAGTCCGCCAGCTCCTTGAGCAGCGCGCTTCCGGCCTCGAGCTCGTCCTCCACCTCCTGGCAGATCAGGAACTTGACCCGGCGGTCGTCCCACTCGCCCAGCTCCTGCTTGAACTGGTCCATCGTCAGATTCTCGCAGCCCAGGCCCAGCACCAGCACGCCTCCGGCATTGGGATGGCGGGCCAGCGCGGCCAGCAGCCGGCGGGTCTGGGCGTGGTCGTCGCCCATCTGGCTGCAGCCGAAGGGATGGCCGAAGGAATAGATGCCCTCGACGCTGCCGCTCACCAGGTGCTGGTTCGCCTCCACCAGCTGCCGGGCGATGTTGTTCACGCAGCCCACGGTGGGCAGAATCCAGATCTCGTTGCGCACGGCGGCGCGGCCGTCCGGCCTGCGATAGCCCTTGAAGCTCCTGGGCTTCACCTCCGGCAGCGGCAGCACCACGTGGTTGTAGCAGTACTCGCCGCCCTCGGAGAGGCGGGTCTTCACGTTGTGGACGTGCACCCACGCGCCGGGCGCGATGTCCTTCGTCGCCGCGCCGATGGCGCAGCCGTACTTCACGATCTCCGCGCCGGCGGGAATGGCGACGGCCGCCAGCTTGTGGCCCCGGGCCACGGGCTCGGCGGCGGTGACGGTCTCGCCGCCCTGGAGCGTCAACACCTCGCCCGCGGCGATGTCCTCCAGCGCCACGATCACATTGTCCGCGGGATGGATACGGATTGCCTTCATCTTCTGCTTCCTCCTCATCTCAAGAGAGCGATTTCGAACGTACGCGGTCGAAGCGCCCGGAGCTTTCCGCGCGCTCCACCTTCCGCTTCCATTATAGAACGATTCCTTCGATAAATCAATAACGCATTCCGAATTGGTGAATCAAACCCCGCTGCTTCCCCGCCTCGCCGCGAGGACGCTCGCCAGGATCGAGGCCAGCAGCAGGCCCGTGTAGAGCACCACCAGGCCCATGCCCGCGCGGATGCCCGCCCGCTCGGCCACGAAGCCCACCAGCATCGGCGTGAGGATGCCGCCCGCGCTGCCGGTGAGGATCAGCACGCTGCAGCCGAAGTCGTTGCCGCGCACCGACTCGCTGCCGAAGGCGAAGGCACTGGGGTAGATCGTCGCCATGAACAGCCCCGTGCCCGCCAACCCCAGCGCGATCATCCCCGGCGTGCGGCTCAGGAACAGCAGCAGGAAGCAGGCGAACATGCCGAAACCGTCGATCACCAGCAGCCGGTCCCGGGAGATCCTGCCCGTGACCAGCGCGCCGAGCATCCGGCCCAGGAAGATCACGAACCAGAGCAGGCTGTTCATCATCTGGGACAGGTCCGGGCTCAGCGCGCCGATGTCCTGGAAGTAGGTCACCAGCCAGCCCACGATGGCGTACTCGGTGGAGATGTAGAAGAAGAGCATCAGGCTCCCCAGCCAGAAGCGCGGCTGGCGCAGGAAGCTATGGTCGATGGCCTTCGCCCCGCCCGAGGCTTCGATTCGCGGTATGGGCATGCGCAGGTAGTCGATCAGCTGCGCCAGGCAGAGCGCGAACAGCGCCCCCGCCATCACGCGCCAGCCCGCGCCCGGCCAGCGGTTCGCGCAGAACACCAGCGCCAGCGGCGAGAGCAGCGCCCCGATGGCGAAGCAGCCGTGGAGCAGGTTGAAGCCCCGGGCCGCCTTCTCGCCGGGCAGCGTGGAGATCATCGTGTTCGAGAAGTTCGAGTTGCCGCCCCGCGCCACGCCCATCATCAGGCAGGCCGCCGCGAGCATCGCGTGCGCGCCGATGCCCGCCGCGAAGATCAGGTAGCCCACGGCCATCCACACCGCCGTGGCGAGTATGGCGCGCCTGCGGCCCAGGTAGGCGGGCAGCACGCCCGCGATGGCCACGGCGATCAGGTTGCCCGCCGACTGGCAGGACAGCAGCACGCCGGAGAAGTCGTAGCTGAAGCCGTAGCTCTGGCGCAGGAAGGGAACGAAGGAGCCCAGCGGCTGCGCCGCCGCGCCGCTCACGAAGAAGGCGAACAGCACGCAGCGCAGCAGCCGGGCCTGCTCCCGCTCGCTTTGACGGGAAGTTTCCATACGATCGTTTGCAGCTCCTATGCGGACGGAATCACAGCTCGAAGTAGCGGGCGGCGTTGTTGTAGCAGACGCCCTCGACGATGCGCTTGAGCGCTGCCTCGTCGTTGGGGTACTCGCCGTTCTCCACCCAGTTGCCGATCAAGTTGCAGAGGATGCGGCGGAAGTAGTCGTGCCTGGCGTAGGACAGGAACGAGCGGGAGTCCGTGAGCATGCCCACGAAGTTGCCCAGCAGGCCCAGGTTCGCCAGCGACTTCATCTGCGCCTCCATGCCGGATTTCGTATCGTTGAACCACCAGGCGGAGCCGTGCTGAATCTTGCCTGGCACCTCCGTGGACTGGAAGCAGCCCAGCATCGTGCCCAGCTGCTCGTTGTCGGCGGGGTTCAGGGAGTAGAGGATGGTCTTCGGGCAGCGGCCGTCGATGTCCAGCGCGGAGAGCAACTGGGCGATGCTCGCGCCGCAGGTGTTCTGGGAGATCATGTCGAAGCCGGTGTCCGGACCGAGCTTGCGGTACATGCGCTCGTTGGCGTTGCGCAGGCAGGAGTAGTGCAGCTGCATGGCGATGCCCAGGCGATGGTA
>CANQGC010000347.1 GCA_947600345.1 uncultured Clostridia bacterium | reverse complement strand
GCTTCCCCGGTTTAAAGACAGCCGCCACTAACTCGCGCGCCCGCAGGCGCGCCACCCCTCGCCCGCGCATCCAAAACCACGCCTTTCAACTCGCCCCACCCACCCCTTTCCCCCCGCTCAACATTTCTTCCCCAAAACCTGAATACCGCTCAATTGCACAAATCGCCCCTTCGCTATATAATGATCCCATGCAGCGCCCGCTGACGAACCCTTGCAAGGAGGCACCCCATGCAAATCAACCGCATCATCCAGGAGCGCCGCCGCGCCCTGGGCATGACCCAGGAGCAGGTGGCGGAGGCGCTGGGCGTGACGACCCCGGCGGTCAACAAGTGGGAGAAGGGCGCGAGCTGCCCGGACCTGGGGCTGCTGGCCCCGCTGGCGCGGCTCTTGCGGATCGACCTGAACGAGCTCATGGGCTTCCACGAAAGCCTCAGCGACGAGGAGGTCCAGCGCCTCTCGCTGGAGGTCCTGCAGACCGCCGAGCGGGACGGCCCCGGCGCGGGCTTCGCGCTGGCGCGGGAGATGCTGCGCGAATACCCGAACAGCGGCTGCCTGGCCTATACGCTGGCGGCGCTGCTCCAGGGGCAGCTCGCGCTCCTTCCGGAGGAGACGGCCCCGCAGTACCAGGCCCAGCTCGACCGCTGGTACGAGCGCGCGGCAAACTGCGACGACCCCCGGGTGCGCGAGCGCACGGCGGCGATGCTCGCCGGAAGGCACATCGCCCGGAGGGACTGGGACGCCGCCGCGCGCGCCATCGAGTCCATGCCCGAGCGCCCGGGCATGGACCGGCAAACGATGGAGGCAAACCTCCGCCTGCGCAGGGGCGAGCCGGAGGAGGCGGCGAAGCTGCTGGAGGGCGTGGTGCTCAACGCCGGAAGCGAGCTCTGCACGGCGCTGCAGATGCTGACCGAGGCGGAGCTGGCCGCCGGGGAGCGCGAGGCCGCGGCGGAGGTGGCAAAGGCCGCGGAGGCGGCGGTGCGCGCGCTCGGCCTGTGGAGCTACATCGGCCCCGCCGCGCCGCTGCAGTGCGCCATGGCGGCGAAGGACGCCCCGGAGGCGCTGCGATGCCTGCAAAGGTTCCTCGACGCGCTGGGCGAGCCCTGGCAACCGGCGGAGTCGCCGCTCTACCGCCGCATCGCCGGGGCGAAGCAGGGCGCGCTGAGCGCGCGCTTCTATGCGCTGATACTGGCCGACCTGGAAACCAACCCCGACTACGACTTCCTGCGCGGGCAGTCCGCGTTCGGCGCGATCCTGGAGGGATTCCGCAGCCGCGCGGCGGCGGGGGAGCGCACATAGAGCGAGGGCGGGGGAATCACTCCCCCGCCCTCGCTTCGCGCGCCGCGTCAGTCGTAGTGGAAGCACTCCACCGGGATGCCGTGGGCGCGCAGCAGCTTCGGGAACTCCGATCGCGCGGTGGCGTCGAAGTACTTCGCCAGCGCCTCGGGCAGCGACGGCGCCTCGGGCAGCAGCGGCCGCATCCGCTCCGCCGCATCCGGGCTGAAGTCGTAGTGCACGTCCCGGGCGAGCTCGAAGTCGACCGAGTAGCCCTGCGCGCCCTCGGCCGTATAGTAGACGGTGAAATAGCCCAGCCGGTTCAGATCCAGCGGTATGGGCTTGATCCAGTGGCCCAGCGCCTCGTCGAAGCGATCCTCCGCCAGCACCGCCTCCGCCATCCTGTACTTCAGCAGCCGCCCGCGGTCCCGCGCGCCGATGCCGCCCAGCCGCGTGAGGTCGCCGTTGTGCTTCAGGTCGGCCAGCTTCACCGTCCGGGCGATGGGGTTCTCCCGAATCCTGCCCACGTACTGCAGGTACGGCACGTCCGGGTCGTGGGTGAGCAGCGCCACCGCGCCGACGACGGCCTCGCTGAAGCCCGCCTTGCGCAGGTCCTCCAGCGTGTAGGCGCTGTCCTCCACCACGTCGTGCAGCAGCGCGGCGACCGTGGTGTCCTCGTCCGGCATGGACTCCGCCAGGTGGTAGGGGTGGAACACGTAGGGCACGCCGCTGCGGTCGAGCTGGTCCCGGTGCGCGTCGTAGCAGAGCCGCATCGCCCGCTTGGTCTGGTCCGTGTAGAGCAATCCTCATTCCTCCTCTGCATTGGGCGTCGAAGCCCGGGGCTCAGTCCAGCGCGTAGGCGCCGTCCCGCTCGGCCCGAAGCTCCGCATCGTAGAAGGCCGTCAGCGCCTTCACCATGTACTCCGCGTCCCTCGTTCCGGCGGTCTCGTAGCTGGAGTGCATCGCCAGCTGCGCCAGGCCCACGTCCACCGTGGGAATGGAAACGTGCGCGCCGGAGATGTTGCCCAGCGTCGATCCGCCCGGCGTATCCGAGCGGTTCGCGAAGAACTGCACCGGCACGCCCGCCCGGGCGCAAATCTCCGCGAAGATCGCGCGGCTCACGCCGTCGGTGGCGTACTTCTGGTTCGCGCTGAACTTGATCACCACGCCGCCGTTCATCCGCACCCGGTTCGTGGGGTCGCACTTCTCCGGATGGTTGGGGTGCAGCGCGTGAGCGTTGTCGGCGGAAACCAGGAAGCTCGAGGCCAGCGCGGCGTCAAGCTCCTCCTCGTCCGCGCCCAGGCCGCGAGCGATGCGGCGCAGCGCGACTTCCAGGAAGGTGGAATCCGCGCCCTGGCGGGTGCCGCTGCCCACCTCCTCGTTGTCGAACGCGCAATACAGGTTGATGTGCCCGCCGGGCTTCGCGGCCAGGAAGGCGCGCAGCGACGCGTAGGCGCACTCCAGATCGTCCAGCCTCGGCGCGGAGATGTAGCAGTCCCCCTCGCCCCAGACGCTGGGCGGCATGCGGTTGTAGAGGTAGAGGTCGCTCCCGGCGATGTCCTCCGGGGCGACGCCCGCCGCCTCGGCCACCGTCCGCATAAAGCCGCCCCTGGTGGAGATGTCGCCCCAGAGCGGCAGCGTGTCCACCTGGGCGTTGAACTTGCATCCGTCGTTGACCTCCCGGTTGAAGTGTATGGCCAGGCTGGGCATCAGCAGCAGATCCCGGTCGATGCGCACCAGCTTCGCCTCGATGCCCCGCTGCGTGCGCGCCAGAATCCTTCCCGCCACGGACAGCGGCCTGTCCATCCAGGTGC
>CANQGC010000346.1 GCA_947600345.1 uncultured Clostridia bacterium | reverse complement strand
CAAGCGCTCCCCGTTCCCTCCTTGGATTCTCCCCTCCCCTTCCTGACCAGGGCTGCGGCCCTGGACCCGGGGTTGGCGTTAGTTCCTCTTATGGAACGTTCGGTTATCGGGCCGACAATACCGGCCCTCTGTAGCCTTTGGTTTTGGGCTACGGGGGAACCGGGGATAGTTCGTGTTGCGGAGGTTTCGTTGCGCCGCGGTTACGCGCCCGCGGCGGCCGTGGGGCTGCGGGCTTTGCCCGCAGCGTTGGGGGACGCGAGGGAAGGGGCGGTGTTCGCTCTCCGCTTCTCTCCGTTGCTGCGCTCGCTGGCAAACCTCGATCTATCGGAACGATACTTCGTATTCGTCACGCTCCAGAGAGTTAGTGGCGGACTCTTTTGGATTGGAAAGCCGCTGGCTTTCCAATCCAAAAAATCGCCGCGGCGGCCCGCGGTATGGAGGCGATGGAGCCTTGGTTCGCATTGCCAATGCGTTATTGAATACCGCGGGCCGCCTGAGAGCCTTGCCATACGCAGAAATCCTGACCTCGATTCTATGGGGCAGGATTTCGTCGCTTCGAGCACTGCAATGATCAGAAACGCACCGCAGGACTTCTGGCGGTCGGCCTTATGCCGCCAGAAGTCCGTCGCCTGAACGCGGCAGCAGATGGAAGGCGGCACCGCCGCCCTGGGCTCCGCCCAGACCTGCCAAGGAACCTGAGGTTCCTTGGATTCTCCCTTCTGCTGTCGCGCATATGCGACGGCCTTGGGCCCCGTAGATGGGGCCCAAGGCCTGCGTTGCGTTTCGATTGTCGCCTTACTTCATCACGAACCGATGGTAGCTCTTCTTGCCCTTCCGCACGAGCAGGCCCTCGCCCGCGAGCTTCTCCGGCGTCAGCAGGTAGTCGATGTCCGTGACCTTCTCGTCGCCCACGTACAGTCCGCCGGCCTGGATGGTCTTCCGGGCCTCGCCGTTGGACTTACACAGCCCGACCTTCGCCACCCAGCTCAGCAACCTGGCATCCTTCGCCAGCTCTTCCGCGCTCACCTCCGTGGTCGGCACCGAGCCCGCCAGCGCGCCGCCGCCGAAGAGCGCCTCGGCCGCCTGCTGGGCCTTGCGGGCCTCCTCCTCGCCGTGCACGTTCTTGGTGACCTCGTAGGCCAGCACGCGCTTGGCTTCGTTGATCTCGCTGCCCTCGAGCTTGCCCAGCCTGCGCACCTCGTCCATCGGCAGGAAGGTGAGCAGCCCCAGGCACTTCTCCACGTCCGCGTCGTCCACGTTGCGCCAGTACTGGTAGAAGTCGTAGGGCGAGCACTTATTGGCGTCCAGCCACAGCGCGCCCTTCTCGGTCTTGCCCATCTTGCGGCCGTCGTGGGTGAGCAGCAGCTGGAAGGTCAGCGCGAAGGCGTCCTTATGCTCCTTGCGGCGGATCAGGTCCGCGCCGGAGAGCATGTTCGACCACTGGTCGTCGCCGCCGCACTGGAGGATCACGCCGTGGCGGTGGAACAGCTCCAGGAAGTCATAGGACTGGAGGAGCATGTAGTTGAACTCCAGGAATGTGAGGCCGCGTTCGAGCCTTTGCTTATAGCACTCGGCGGTGAGCATTCTGTTCACCGAGAACAGCGCGCCCACGTCGCGGAGGAATTCGATGTAGTTGAGATCGCGGAGCCAGTCGGCGTTATTGACGATCACGGCGCAGTTGGGCTTGCTCTCGTCGAAGTCGAGGAAGTTAGCCATCTGGGCCTTGATGTGCTCCACGTTGCTGTCGATGTCCTCCACGGTGAGCACCTTGCGCAGGTCGCTCTTGCCGCTGGGGTCGCCGATCATGCCGGTGCCGCCGCCCATCAGCGCGAAGGGCTTATGGCCGGCGCGCTGGAGGTGGGCCATCGCCATGATGGGGATGTAGTGGCCGATGTGGAGGGAGTCGGCCGTGGGGTCGAAGCCGATGTAGAAGGGCACCATGCCTTCGTCAAAGGCCTTGTAGAGGTCGTCCTCGAAGGTCACCTGCTTGACGAAGCCGCGCTCCTTTAGGATGTCCATTGCGTTCATTTGAATCAACTCCATCTATTTTAGAAATCTTGGTTTGTTGGGATATGTTTCGGGGGGTGGCGCCGCGCTTTGCGCGAGAGAGTTAGTGGCGGCTGTCTGGTTCGGGTAGCTTTAGCTACCCGAACCTACCCCGCGCCGCGGCGGCCCGCGGTATGGGGGCGATGGGGCGTCGGTGCGAGATGCCTTGCCTGGTTTTGCGCCGCGGGCCGCGCTGGGCTCCGCCCAGACCTGCCGGGCGCTGCCCGGACCTGCTTAAGGGACGCTGTCCCTTAAGAATCCTTGCCAAGGAACCTGAGGTTCCTTGGATTCTCCCTTCTGGGGAACGATCAGGCCTTGAGCGCTTCGCCCAGTCTGGCCATGCCTTCCCTTATGTCCGCGGGCTCCTGCATGGAGAAGTTGAGCCGCAGGGTATTATCGTGGCCGCCCTCGGGGTAGAAGTGCGTGCCGGGCACGAAGGCCACGTTGCGCTCCACGGCGCGCTCCAGCGCGCCCAGCGCGTCCGTGCCCTCGGGAAGCTCCGCCCAGACGAACAGTCCGCCCTGGGGCAGCGTGTGCGTCGTGCCCTCGGGGAGCTGGTCAAAGCCGTCCAGCATCGCGTGCAGTTGCTCGCGATACGCGCCGCAGATGCGCTCCAGGTGGCCCGGCAGCAGGCCCTTCTCCAGGTAGATCTGCACGATGGCCTGGGTGAGCAGCGGCGAGTGCACGTCCGCCGACTGCTTGCCGATTACCATCTTGCGCAGGAGCTTGGGGTCCGGCACCGCCGCCGCGCCCACGCGCAGGCCCGGTGAGATGTACTTGGAGAAGCTGGACATGTACACCACCCAGCCCTCCTCGTCGAACGAGGAGATGGACGGCAGCGCCGTACCCTCGTAGCGGAGGTCGCGGTAGGGGTCGTCCTCGGCGATGACCACGCCGTACTTCGCGGCCAGTTCGGCCAGGGACCTCCTTCGCTCGAGCGCCAGCGTGCGCCCGGTGGGATTCTGGAACGTGGGGATGATGTACATGAGCTTGGGCTTATGCCTTTGCATCAGCCGCTCGACCTCCTCGACGATCACGCCGCCCTCGT
>CANQGC010000345.1 GCA_947600345.1 uncultured Clostridia bacterium | reverse complement strand
ATTCGACCGTCGCGGTCTGCCCATAAGGGCAGACTTGGAATCCCAAAGGGATTCCAACCTTGAAAAATTCATTCGCCTGCTGAGGCGGCTCGCTCGAATCTTCGATTCAGAGGCGCCTCGCTCAAATCTTTGATTTGACCGAGGCGGTCGCCACGGGCGACTTGCGAACCCTTTGGGTTCGCAACCTTCCGAGCCGGTCGGCCTATAGGCCGACTTGGAAACCCTCCGGGTTTCCAACCTCCCACCTTATTTGTGCGGTGTTGCCTTAAGAAATCCGGAGAAATTTTTAAAGATTTTTGTTCCAGGGTATTGACAAATCCTGAAAATCGGTTATAATGGTCAAAGAAAGTCAAAGATGACTTTTGAGTGATTATCCCTGGAAGGGGGACTGAATTATGAACGCTGAGAAATATACGCAAAAATCGCTGGAGGCCGTGCGCGAGGCGCAGGAGATCGTGATCCGCAACCAAAACATGCAGATCGATCAGCAGCACCTGCTGTGCGCGCTGATTTCCCAGGAGGACGGCCTGATCGCCCGGCTGATGAAGAAGATGAAGGTGGACGTCAATCGCATGCGCGCCGCCTGTGAGCGGGAGATCGCCCGTATCCCGAAGGTCACCGGCCCGGGCCGGGAGGCCGACAAGGTCTACATCTCCCAGGCCGTGGACGCGGCGCTGGTGGAGGCCGAAAACCAGGCCCAGCAGATGAAGGACGAGTTCGTCTCCGTCGAACACATACTCCTGGCGCTGATCGAGAAGCCCAACGGCGCGGTCAAGCAGATCTTCACCGAGTTCGGCGTGACGCGCGACGGCTTCCTGGCGGCGCTGCAAAAGGTGCGCGGCAACACTCGCGTCACCAGCGAGAACCCGGAGGACACCTACGACGCGCTGGCGAAGTACGGTCAGGATCTGACCGACCTGGCGCGCAAGCAGAAGCTCGACCCGGTCATCGGCCGCGACAACGAGATCCGCAACGTCATCCGCATCCTCTCGCGCAAGTCGAAGAACAACCCCTGCCTGATCGGCGAGCCCGGCGTGGGCAAGACCGCCATCGCCGAGGGCCTGGCCCAGAGGATCGTCCGCGGCGACGTGCCGACCACGCTGAAGGATCGCCAGCTGATCTCGCTGGACATGGGCGCGCTGATCGCCGGCGCCAAGTTCCGGGGCGAGTTCGAGGAGCGGCTGAAGTCCGTGCTCGAGGAGGTCAAAAAGAGCGAGGGCAGGATCATACTGTTCATCGACGAGCTGCACACCATCGTCGGCGCGGGCAAGACCGAGGGCAGCATGGACGCCGGCAACCTGCTCAAGCCCATGCTGGCCAGGGGCGAGCTCCACTGCGTGGGCGCGACCACGATCAACGAGTACCGCAAGTACATCGAGAAGGACGCCGCCCTCGAGCGCCGCTTCCAGCCCGTGCTAGTGGACGAGCCCAGCGTCGAGGACACCATCTCCATCCTGCGCGGCCTGAAGGAGCGCTACGAGGTGTTCCACGGCGTCAAGATCTCCGACCAGGCCATCGTCAGCGCCGCGAAGCTGTCCAAGAGATACATCACCGACCGCTTCCTGCCCGACAAGGCCATCGACCTGATCGACGAGGCCTGCGCGATGATCCGCACCGAGATCGACTCCATGCCCCAGGAGATGGACGAAATTTCCCGGGAAATCATGCAGAAGGAGATCGAGGAGGCCGCGCTCGCCCAGGACGGCGACGAGTTCTCCAAGCGCCAGCTGGAGCACGTGCAGAGCGAGCTCAAGGAGCTGCGCGAGAAGTTCAGCGGCATGAAGGAGCAGTGGGAGCACGAGAAGGGCGGCATCGAGCGCGTGCAGAAGCTGCGCGAGGAGATCGAGCAGGTCAACGCCCAGATCGAGCTGGCCCAGCGCGAGTACGATTTGAACAAGGCCGCCGAGCTGCAGTACGGCAAATTGCCCGAGCTCAAGAAGCAGCTCGAGGCCGAGGAGAAGGCCGCGGAGGCTGACGGCGGCAAGCCGAGCCTGCTGCGCGACCGCGTGACCGAGGAGGAGATCGCCCGCATCGTCTCCCGCTGGACGGGCATCCCGGTCAGCAAGCTGGTCGAGGGCGAGCGCGAGAAGCTGCTTCGCCTGGAGGACATACTGCACCAGCGCGTCATCGGCCAGGACGAGGCCGTGACCAAGGTTTCCGAAGCCATCCTGCGCTCCCGCGCCGGCATCCAGGACCCGAACCGCCCCATCGGCTCGTTCCTGTTCCTCGGCCCCACGGGCGTCGGCAAGACGGAGCTCGCCAAGACGCTGGCCCAGGCGCTGTTCGACGACGAGAAGAACATGATCCGCATCGACATGACCGAGTACATGGAGAAGTTCAGCGTGTCGCGCCTGGTCGGAGCGCCTCCGGGATACGTGGGCTACGAGGAGGGCGGCCAGCTAACCGAGGCCGTGCGCACCCACCCGTACAGCGTGGTGCTGTTCGACGAGGTGGAGAAGGCCCACCCGGACGTGTTCAACATACTGCTGCAGGTGCTCGACGACGGCCGCATCACCGATAGCCAGGGCCGGACGGTGGACTTCAAAAACACGATCATCATATTGACATCCAACCTGGGCTCCAGCTATATCCAGGAGGGCATCGACGCCGACGGCAACCTGAGCGACGAGGCCCGCAAGCAGGTGGACGCGCTGCTCAAGAGTCAGTTCCGGCCGGAGTTTTTGAACAGGCTGGATGAGATCGTGCTGTATACGCCGCTGACGAAGGGGCAGATCGTGAAGATCATGCGGCTGATGATTGCCGGACTGGAGAAGCGGCTGGCCGAGCGGCGGCTGAGCGTGAAACTCACGTCCGCGGCGGAGGACTATGTGATCGAGAACGGCTATGATAGCGCCTATGGCGCGAGGCCGCTGAAGCGGTTTTTGCAGCGGAGCGTGGAGACGGCGATTGCCAAGCTGCTGATTCGGGAGTATGTGCCCGAGGATAGCACGATCATCGTGGACGCCGTGAACGGCGAGATTCAGGTGTCCTGGGCCCCAGAAGCGGCGATTGAAGGCAAATAACCGTAGCCCCAGAAGGGAGAATCCAAGGAACCTCAGGTTCCTTGGCAGGAATTCTTAAGGGACAGAGTCCCTTAAGC
>CANQGC010000344.1 GCA_947600345.1 uncultured Clostridia bacterium | reverse complement strand
GTTGTCCGAGGCGCGCCGCCGCGCTGCCCAGCCCCATCGTCCGCAGCAAATCGCCGCCCTTGTGGCAGATTGGAATCCCGGCGCTGACCTCCAGCAGCGCGTCGCAGGCCGCGGCCAGGCGGCGGTCGATGTGCGCCAGTCCGGCGATATAGACTTCGGTCGTTTCATCGTAGAGCGCCGCGTCGCCGAAGATGAAATCCGACACCAGCACCGCGTTGCCCGCGCGCCGGACGAACTCCTCCAGCTCCGCCGCCACGCGCGCGGGCGCACCGGGGTCGAAGCCGCCCGGCGGGAACATCTCGTTGGCCAGCAGCGCCGTCACGCTGTCCAGCAGAAACGATCCCGCCGGGTCGGCCGCGTCCAGCGCCGTCAGTATGCCCCTGCCGCACTCGATGGTCTCAAACCCCCAGCCGTCCCGATCGGCGATGTGCCGGGCGATGCGCGCCTCGTCCTCGGTGTCGGCGGGGATCATCGTGGCCAGGTAGTACAGCGGCCTCCCCAGCGCCTTCGCCAGCCGCTGCGCCAGGTGGGACTTGCCGCTCTTGCAGCCCCCGGACATGTAGATGTGCATCCTCTCACCTCTGCAGGCGCTCATCGCCGCGAATCTCGGCCAGGTAGCCGTCGTCGATGCGCGCCTCGTCGAAGGTCGCCATCTCGCTGTGCACCGCCAGCGCGGCGTCGATCACCGCGAAGGCGATGGGGCAGCCGCTGCCCTCGCCCAGCCGCATCTCCAGCGAGAGCATCGGCTTGAGCCCCAGCGCCTCGATGGCGCGGGCGTAGCCCCGCTCCCAGGAGGCGTGGCTGGCGAACATGTAGTCCCGGCAGCCCGGCGCGAGCCGCTCGGCGCACAGCGCCGCCACCACAGAGATGTAGCCGTCGATCACCGCTGGCAGCCGCCGCGCCGCCGCGCCGATGAAGGCCCCGCACATGGCCGCGATGTCCAGCCCGCCCACCTCGGAGAGCACCTCCAGCACATCCCGGGAGCCGTTCAGCCGCGCCACGGCGGAGTCGACGATCTCCCGCTTGCGGGCGAAGCCCGCGTCGTTCACGCCGCCGCCCCGGCCCACGGTCTCCGCCGCGGGCAGCTTCAGCAGCGCCGAGAGCACCGCGGCGGAGGTGGTGGTGTTGCCGATGCCCATCTCCCCCACGCCGATGACCTCGATGCCGGACTCCGCCGCCTCCCCGGCGGCGTCGTACCCCGCGCCCAGCGCCGCGAGCACCTCTTCGCGCGTCATCGCAGGCTCGACGGCCAGATTCCGCGTGCCGTTGGCGATCCTCCGGTGCGCCACGCCGCCGCCCAGCGGCCCCGGCGCGTCCACGCCCACGTCGTAGACCCGAAGCTCGGCGTCGAAGTGGCGCGCCAGCGTGGCGGCCCCGGTCAGGCCCCGGGCCAGGTTCACGGTCTGGGCCAGCGTCACGCGCTTGGGCGCGCTGCTCACGCCCTCCGCCACCACGCCGTTGTCCGCCGCGAACACCAGCAGGCGCCGCCGCTTCGCGCGGTTGCGCTCCCGGCCGGTCATCCCGGCGAAGCGGATGGCGATCTCCTCCAGCTGCCCCAGGCTCCCCGGCGGCTTCGCCAGCTGCGCCTGCCGCGCCCTGGCCGCCTCCATCGCCGCAGCGTCCAGCGGCGGTATGGCGACGCGCGCGGGATCGAAGCCCGGGCGGCAAACCTCGATATGACCGGAGGCGGCCTTCGATGAAGACTTCTCCGCACCGGCTGGCTTCGCGAAGCCCCGCTCCTCCAGGTACGCCAGGCACGCGGCGGCGTCCCGGCTCTCGACGCACCAGTCCGCCCCGGGGGCGAGGATGCGCAGCGCGGACAGCAGCCCCGGCATGTCCAGGCTTCCGGCGTCCAGCGCGGCGTGCTCGTCGCGCCCGCCGTTGTTGTTGTGCAGGTGCACGTGCCGGATGCGCCCGCCCAGCGCGGAGACCCAATCCTCGACCGGAACCTTGGAGTACGCGTTGGCGTGCCCCACGTCCAGGCAGACGCCCAGCCGGGGATCGCCCACGCCGTCTACGATGGCGGCCAGCTCCCCGGGATCGGGATCGAGCACGTTCTCCAGCAGCAGCTCCACGCCCTCCGGCAGCGCCCGCAGCAGCTCCCGCCAGAACTCGACGGACCTCGGCACGTACCACTCCGGGAAGTACAGCCTCGGCGCGCAGCCGCTGTGGGCGATCATCCTGCGAACGCCCAGCCGCGCGCAGACCTCTCCCGCCCGCAGCAGCCGCCGCTTCGCCAGCGCCCGCGCCTCCGGATCGACGGCACAGGGAAACAGCTCCGCGTAGGGCGCGTGCAGCGAGGCGGCGGCGAGGCCGCGCAGCTCCTCTCGCCGCCGGGCGACGCGCTCCGCATCCGCCAAGCGCTCCGCGTCGCAAAACTCGATCAGCTCCAAGCCGAGTCCGTGCGCCCGGGCGAGCTCCCCGGCGCGCGGATCCATCTCCGAAACGTACAGCAAGGCAACCACTCCAAACAAAAACTCAGCCGGCGAAACGCTTAGCCCTCGCGCCCGCCGGCTCGTTGACCGCCCTGGCGCCGGGGGATACGTGGCGCTTTGCGGACAAGAAAAACAGGACATATCAGATTCTTCGCAAATCAAATACATCCCGCATACGCCGAGTATAGCCGGAACATACCTTTCTTTGAAACCGAAGAAAGCGATACGCGATCCGTGGGCAGGTCTTCTGACTTCGCTTCATCGCCGCGCGCGCCTTCTCAGCTTTCGCCAATGGCTCCTTGCGCGGGGCTCCACCATACAGCAGCGGTCCTGTCGGAGAATCTCACTCCGTTCCCTCTCGCCCTCGCGGGCTCACCCAGGGACTTCCGATATTCTGTTTTTCGTCTCTCATTATACCACGCGCAGCCGCTTTTGTAAAGGGCAAGTTTCCCATCCCTCTCAGCAAAAATTTACAGGCCGCGCCCATCATTTTTTCCGCAACCCCTTGACAAAACTCCGGTCCCCGAGTATAATATATTCCGTTGCCTGGGTGTGGCGCAGTTTGGTAGCGTGCTTGAATGGGGTTCAAGAGGCCGGAAGTTCGAATCTTCTCACCCAGACCACTTAAAAAAGCCTGGAAATTCAGCGTTTTCGGGCTTTTTCTTTGTCTTAAAA
>CANQGC010000343.1 GCA_947600345.1 uncultured Clostridia bacterium | reverse complement strand
CTATGTTATATGCGAAAGCCCGGGGGCTGTCAAGGGCCAGGGGTACATTTTTCGATGATTTCCTTTTTGGAATTTCGGAACGCGCAGGAATCCGGACCGCCCGGCCTCACCTCGCCCGCGCGCGCCTTCCCACCGGCACGTTCAGCAGCACGATGGCGGCAAAGATCAGGGCGATGCCCACCGCGGCCTTCAGGTTCAGGGACTCGCCGAAGAGCACGATGCCCGCCAGCGTGGCGACCATCGGCTCCGCGAAGGCCAGCACCGAAGCCTTGCCCGCCTCCACGCTGCGCAGTCCGCTGGTGTAGAGGATGTAGGGCATGAAGGTCGAGATTCCGCCCAGGCCCAGCGCGCAGAGCAGGCCGTTCGCATTGGCGGCCAGCGCCCCGGCAATGTCCAACGGATGGGCGAAGGGGAGAAGGCCGATCGTCGAGACCAGGAAGGTGTAGAAGATCAGCGTGAAGGTTTCATACTTCCGCAGCGCCACCTTGCCGAAGATGCTGTAGGAGGCGTAGCCCAGCCCCGAGCCGATGCCCGTGAGCAGCGCCGCGGCGGAGATGTTCCCACCGGCAAAGCCGCTGACCAGCATGCAGCCCGCGAAGGCCAGGATCAGCGCCGCCAGCTTCTGCGGCGTGATGCGCTCCTTGAAGAACAGCGCCGACATCAGCATCACGAAGCACGGCGCGGTGTAGAGCAGGATCGATGCCGTGGACAGCGTGGTGCGCGCGATGGTCAGAAAGTAGCAGACGTTGAAGAACACGATGCTGATCAGCCCCGTGCCCAGGAACATCCAGAAGTCCTTCAACTGAATCCGAAACAGCGCGCGGTCCTTCACCGCCAGCAGCAGCCCCATGCCCAGCAGCGTGATGGCGCTGCGGACGAAGGTGACCTGAATCGCGCTCAATCCCGCCGCGTTCAGCGGCCGGGAGAAGGCGCCGATCACGCCCCAGCCCGTCGCCGCGACCAGGATCATCGCCACGGCGGCGCGGTTTCCCCGAAGCTTTTGCATGTGCGCGCACCTCCTCAGACGCGAATGCCGAACAGGCCCAGCAGCCAGCAGATCAGGATCGGCAGGAAGAGCGCGGGCAGGTAGTCGGCGGTCTTCGTCTTCTTGATGTCCATCAGGTTCATGGCGATGCACAGCAGGATCAGCGAGCCCGTGCAGTTGACCATCGGCAGCGCGTTGATAGCGTTCAGGAAGGGCTGAATCGTCGAAGCCAGCAGCGTGAGCGCCCCCTGGAACACCAGCACGAACAGCGCCGAGGCCAGCACCGAAACCCCGTAGGTCACGGAGAGGCAGGTGGAGGAAACCAGGTCCAGCAGCGACTTGATCAAAAGCGTCGTGTGGCAGTTCAGATCCAGCGGGCCATTCCCGTTGCGGGCGCTCTCGAAGGAGCCCAGGATCGTCATCGAGCCGATGCAGAACAGCAGGCACGCCGTCACGAAGCCCGCCGCCGGGTTCGCCACATCCCCCGCGCCGCCGGTGCGCCTGACCAGCGCGTCGCCCAGGGAGTTGATCTTATCGTCCAGCCGCAGTGCGTAGCCGATCAGCAGACCCAGCACCATGCTCGCCACCACGATGATCGCCTGCGCGCCGCTCTCCACGCCGATCAGCCCCGAGGCCGCCGCGAAGATCGTACACAGGCCCAGGCAGAACATCATCGTGTCCGGCAGCGGCGCACGCTTGGCGCTCGCTCCGCCCTTAGCTTTCGCGCCGCGGCGCTTCAAAAACAAACCCAGGCAGCTGCCGCAGGTCACCGTCAGCACGTTCACCAGCGTCCCGAAGTACTTCCACATTTGGCATCCTTCCCTTCCCCGCGCACCGGGAATCCGGCGCGCCTCGGAAATCATAGCACTTCGATGTTAATTATAATATGTGCATATCAATATCCGTATAAATTTGTCGCTATGCACCAAAGAACGCGGTTTCTTTGTACACTTCCTTGCGTCGATTAAATCTCGAACGTTTACCTGGAGGCGCTATTCGATTTTACGAATTTTCCTGTATAATGAAGGAACAAAACACATCGAATGTTCGGATTTAGAGAGGACGGATGGAATGAAGCGAGTGGCGGTCGTCATGGGCAGCGACAGCGACCTGAAGACCATGCAGGGCGCGGTCGACATGCTGAAGAAGCTCGAGATTCCCTTTTCCGTGCGCGTGATCAGCGCGCATCGCACGCCGGACGCGGCGCGGGAGTTCGCCGCGTCCGCCGCGGGCGAAGGCTACGGCGCCATCATCTGCGGCGCGGGCAAGGCGGCACACCTGGCCGGCGCGTTCGCCGCGAACACGATCCTGCCGGTGATCGGCGTGCCCATCAAGTCGTCCACGCTGGACGGACTGGACGCGCTGCTCTCCACGGTGCAGATGCCCTCGGGCATGCCGGTGGCGACGGTGGCCATCGACGGATCCTCCAACGCGGCGCTATTGGCGGCGCAGATGATCGCGCTGAGCGACGAAGCGCTCGCCGGGCGCATCGCGGAGCTGCGCCGGGCCCAGACCGAGAAGGTGCTCGCCAGGGACGCCGAGATCCGCGCCCAGTTTGAATAAGTTTTCCCTTTCAATTCAATAAAGGAGAGGAACATCCACATGCAGAAACTGCAACAGCTCTACGAGGGCAAGGCCAAGAAGGTATTCGCCACCGACGATCCCGAGCGCTACATCGTGTCCTACAAGGACGACGCCACCGCGTTCAACGGCCTCAAGAAGGGCACCATCGCGGGCAAGGGCGTGATCAACAACCGCGTGACCAACTACATGATGAAGCTGCTCGAATCCGAGGGCATCCCCACCCATTTCGTGGAGGAGCTCTCCGGCACGGACACGCTGGTCAAAAAGGTCAGCATCGTTCCGCTGGAGGTCATCATCCGCAACATTGCGGCGGGCTCCATGGCCAAGCGCCTGGGCCTGGAGGAGGGCCTGGTTTTGAAGTGCCCCGTGCTGGAGTTCTGCTACAAGAACGACGATCTGGGCGACCCGATGATCAACGACAGCCACATCCTCGCCATGGGCTACGCCACCGAGGACGAGCTCAACACGATCAAGACCTACGCGCTCAAGATCAACGAGATCATGAAGGCGTTCTTCCTGAAGATCAACGTGGAGCTGGTGGACTTCAAGCTGGAGTTCGGCA
>CANQGC010000342.1 GCA_947600345.1 uncultured Clostridia bacterium | reverse complement strand
CGCGGCGGCCCGCGGTATGGAGGCGATGGAGCGTTGGTGCGCTTGGCCGGGCCGGGGATGGATGCCGCGGGCCGCTGGGGGACGCAGCCTTGTACCTCGAACCGCAACCACCTTTTATACGCAACCTTAGGGGTTACGCTGGGCGCTGCCCAGACCTGCCAAGGAACCTGAGGTTCCTTGGATTCTCCCTTATGCTGGCGCGATCTTATTCGATGTTTTGGAGCTGTTCGCGGAGCTTTTCGATCTCGGCCTTCATGTCCACCGCGAGCTTGGTGATCGGCACGTCCTGGGACTTGGAGGTGATGGTGTTGGCCTCGCGGTTCAACTCCTGCACCAGGAAGTCGAGCCTGCGGCCCACCGGCTCCGCTGATTCCAGGCACTCCCGGATCTGGGCGATGTGCGCCCGCAGCCGAACCGTCTCCTCCGCGATGGCGCTGCGGTCGGCCATCACGGCCACCTCCGTCAGCAAGCGGGTCTCGTCCACGCTCTGGCCGATCAGCTCCTCGATGGAGGCGCGCAGGCGGGTCGTGTACTCGTCCACCGTCTCGGGGTAGCGCGCCTCGATGGCGGCGGTCAGCTCCGCGATGCGGTCCGCCTTGGCGGCGAGGTCGCGCTTCATCTCCGCGCCCTCCCGCTCGCGCGTGGCCAGCAGCTGGTCGAGGGCGTCGTCCAGCGCGCCGCGCATCAGCTCCCGCAGGGCGTCCTGGTCCTCCTCGGCCTCGGTGACCACGAGCACGTCCGGAAGCTTCGCGATGGACATCAGCGAGCGGTCGTCCGCGAGGCCGCCGCCGCTC
Organism: uncultured Clostridia bacterium; assembly: GCA_947600345.1. GTDB lineage: Bacteria > Bacillota > Clostridia > Christensenellales > Aristaeellaceae > SFTH01. The sequence continues at coordinate 2,362 of CANQGC010000342.1, read as the reverse complement.
AGCGCCGACAGCGCCTCCGCGTAGGCGTCGAACAGCGCCCGGTCGGCGGTGACGCGCTTGGCGTCGCTGCGCTGGTTGCGGTAGGTCATGAACACGTCCACGTGGCCGCGGCTGAGCCGGGCGGCGATGCGCTTGCGGGCGTCGTCCTCGAGGAAGGCGAAGGTGCGCGGCATGCGGAACGCCACGTCGAGGAAGCGATGGTTGACGCTCTTCACCTCGACGGTGAGCGCCCGGCCGTCCAGCTCCCGCATGGAACGCCCATAGCCTGTCATGCTCCGCATTGCGACGATGCCTCCATTGGTCTGAGTATACAAATAGTATACCATAAAGCGGGGGAGTTTTGCACTGCTTTACACAAATTTCTCTGCGGGGGAGGGTGGGTGTCAGGCGCGCCGGCGCCTGACGGTCGGGGGGTTCGGAATCCCCACTGGGGATTCCGGTCAGCGGCGGCCCTGCGGGCCGTCGCTGCTGCCTGCGGGCAGGGGCGCCTCCCGGCGGGCCAAGGAGAGATGGGGAGCGTCAAGCGCTCCCCGTTCCCTCCTTGGATTCTCCCCTCCCTTTCCTGACCAGGGCTGCGGCCCTGGACCCGGGGAGGAACCGAGGTTAGTTCAGCTGCGAAGGTTTGGTTTCGCGGGGACCTCGACCCCCGCGTCCGCGAGGTTGCGTTGTTCGGGGGCTGCGCCCCCGGACCTCTGCTGGTATGGGTTACGGCTTGGGCCACGGGGGAGGAACGGTGGGGGCTGCCGCCCCTTGCCCCTGCTGGTTAGTTTGGGGTGTGGGTATCACTCGTTTCCCCTGCTAGTTCGTTTGGGGGTGGGGTGGTTCTCCGGAGAGTTCTACGAGTACCAGCAGGGTGCCTCGCTTGACGCTGATTTCGGCGGTGGCTTCGGTGAAGTCGTTGCCCATGCCCAGGGGGAAGAGGGGGGTGAGCGCGGCGTCGGTCAGGGGGTACTTGACGCCGCGGCTACAGATGCCCTCGCAGGGGCCGTCCAGGGCGAACAGGGAGAGCTTGCCCGGCGTGCGGGGGATGCGGACGCTGTCGCCGTGCAGCGCCCAGGCCCGGACGTTGCCGTCGCACAGCTCCGCGCGCGCGCCCTGGGCCGCCAGCCAGCCCAACGTCTGGAGGTTGGCCAGCGTGTGGTCCAGCCGCCCGCCCAGGCCGCCGACGATCAGGAAGTCATGAATGCCCATCTCCAGCGCGTATCGGGCGCAGAGGATGGCGTCGGTGTCGTCCTTGATCACCGGATGCCGGAGCACGCGCTCGCCCGCCGGGGCCTCGGAGGAATCGAAGTCGCCGATCACCGCGTCGGGCTTCAGCCCGAGCCGCCGCGCCAGCTTGTAGCCCGCGTCGGCGCAGAGGATCAGATCATCCTCCCGGCGGTCGTAGGCGCGGGAAGGATCGCCCTCGCAGCGCGCGGTGAAGATCGCGCAGCGGCGGTGGGGCAGTATGTCCCAGTAGGTGTCGAGCATGCCGTCGGCGAGAGCCTCAATCTCGGGATGGGAGTGGGCGTTGGCGGCGTCGCGCACGCAGTAGGCCAGCATGCCCACCCGCTTCGCGCCGCGGATGCCCTCGAGCACATCCTCGAACACGGCGCACCGCTCCGGCGCCACGCCCAGGCGCTGCGCCGCCAGCAGGAATACCTCGCCGTTGGCCTTGCCGCGCCCGCCGGTGTCGTCGGTGGAGCAGAGCGCGCCGAACATGTCCAGTATGCCCAGCCGCTCCAGGCAGGGCCTGTACAGATACTCCGGCAGCGCGGTGGCCACGGCGAGCCGGACGCCCGCGCGCTCAAGCGCCGTCAGGTACTCCCGCGCGCCGGGCTTCAATTCCACATGCAGGGCGTACTCATCGCGGGCGAGGCGGGTCCACTCGTCGACGATGTCCTCCCAGGGCTCGGGGAAGCCGAAGCGGGCCTTGGTGTACTCGGCGCTCTCGCGGTAGCTGAGTCCGGCGAGCGCCGGGCCGTAGTCAGGCGGCGCGACCATGCCGCGCTTTTCGAAGTAGATTTCGTCCACCCGCGACCAGACATACATGCTGTCCAACAGCGTGCCGTCCAAATCGAACAGGGCAGCATCAAAGGGAAAGAGCTTCTGCATATTATCCTCCAATCGTAGCCCCAGAAGGGAGAATCCAAGGAACCTCAGGTTCCTTGGCAGGAATTCTTAAGGGACAGCGTCCCTTAAGCAGGTCTGGGCGGAGCCCAGCGTAGCCCCAGACGTTGCGCCTGGCAGGCGGCCGCGGGTTGCAGCTGTAGGCAGCGCTCCCAGCGGCCCGCGGTATTCAGTCCATGCTTTGATAATGCGAGCCACCGTCTCGCCGTCCCCATACCGCGGGCCGCCGCGGCGCGGAGTTGAATTGGCAAGC
>CANQGC010000341.1 GCA_947600345.1 uncultured Clostridia bacterium | reverse complement strand
GACCGCCGGGCAGACCGCCCCGCGCCGCGCGCGATTCATTTGTCGCTTGTCGTCGGGTTTGCAAAGGGGAAGGGGCCGGGTCAGTCCTCCTCGTACGCCAGAATGTCCCCCGGCTGGCAGTCCAGCGCCTTGCAGATGGCCTCCAGCGTGGAGAAGCGGATGGCCTTCGCCTTGCCGTTCTTGAGCACGCTCAGGTTCGCCATCGTGATGCCCACGCGCTCGCTCAGCTCGGTTAGGCTCATCTTGCGGCGGGCGAGCATCACGTCCAGATCGATTCGTATCATGCGTGCCCTCCTAAATCGTCAAATCGTTCTCTTCCTGCAGCCGCGTGGCCCGGCCCACCAGCAGCGCCATCATCTTCGCCACCAGCCCCACCGCCAGGCTCGCCAGCAGCGCCAGACCCATGCGCACGTACAGCGCCAGCGCCCCGAAGGGCGCGGTCGCATAGCCCGAGGGCGCACGCCCTCCGCCCAGCAGCGCGGTGAGGATCGCCGCGATGATCCACAGCGCCGCGGCCAGGAACAGTAGCTTCGCGATGGCGTCCATCCGCTTCGCGTTCTCCCGGCAGAAGGAGCGGTCGGCCCCGATGTTTGCGCAGATGCGGAAGTAGTGGTTCAGCGCGAACAGGTAGGGCAGCCCCAGCAGCATCAGTCCGGCCGCGAGCCACGCGGGCGCTCCGGCCGCGCGCAGCAGCAGCCAATATGCGGGCAGGCCGTAGAACAGAAAGATCACGCCCAGCAGCGCCATTGCCCCGGCCAGCGTCAGCACCCGGGAAAGCTTTCGCTGATTCATCTTCTTCGCCCCCTTCGAGGGCTATCATAGCACGGATAGAATCGTTTGTCAATAAGATTTTATCGAAAAACGATAAATAATTCCCGCGAAGGGGAACACATTGCGGCTTTGCGGTAACTTTTCCCGGCAAGGCTTGCCGCTCGGGCCGGTTTTCGATATAATATAAGGAGCATACACAGGAAGTCGGGTGGAGGAGCTTGGGCAAGATCATCGCGGTCGCGAATCAAAAGGGCGGCGTGGGGAAGACCACCACCGCCGTGAATCTGTCGGCGTGCCTGGCGGCGAAGGGCCGGCGCGCGCTGCTGGTGGACATGGATCCCCAGGGCAACGCCACCAGCGGGCTGGGCGTGACGGCCAGCGGCGGCGGCATCTACAGCGTGCTGCTGGGCGACGCGGACGCCTCCGAGGCGATCGTGGATACCGGCTTCGGCGGGCTCGAGCTGCTGCCCACGTCCATCGAGCTGGCCGGCGCGGAGATCGAGCTGGTGGGCCTGGACGATCGCGAGCATCTGCTCCGGCGCGCGCTGGAACCCGTGCGGGAGCGCTACGACTACATACTGATCGACTGCCCGCCCTCGCTGAGCCTGCTGACGGTGAACGCCCTGAGCGCGGCGGACTGCGTGCTGATTCCGATCCAGTGCGAGTACTACGCGCTGGAGGGCCTGGGCCAGCTGATGAACACGGTCAAGCTCATGCGCCGCAAGCTGAACCCGGAGCTCGCCGTGACGGGCATTCTGTTGACGATGTTTGACGGCCGCACGAACCTCTGCGCCCAGGTGGTGCAGGAGGTCCGCGCCCATTTCCCCAGGGAAGTGTTCGAAACCGCGATTCCCCGCAATGTGCGCCTGAGCGAGGCGCCCAGCTACGGCATGCCGATCCACGCCTACGACGCGAGGTGCATCGGCGCGCGGGCCTACGGCGATTTGGCGGCGGAACTGATCGAGAGGGAGGAGAAGTAGCATGGCGACGAAGAGGAATCCGCGGGGCCTGGGCCGGGGTCTGGGCGCGCTGCTGGGCGAGGACAGCGTCGCGGAGCAGGGCGCGCCGCGGCAGCCGGAGACCGGCGGGAGCGCCGCGCCGAAGGAGGACGCCGACGCGGTGCGCATGCTGCCCATTCGCCTGATCGACCCGAACCGCGACCAGCCGCGCCGCAGCTTCGACGAGGAGGCGCTCAGGGAGCTGGCGGCTTCGATCCGGGCCGTGGGCGTGATTCAGCCGATCATCGTAGCGCCGGAGGGCGAGCGCTTCCGCATCATCGCGGGCGAGCGCCGCTACCGGGCGTGCCGCATCGCGGAATTGGAGGAGATTCCCGCCATCGTGCGCGACTGGGACGCCCAGAGGCGCATGGAGGCCGCGCTGATCGAGAACCTGCAGCGCGAGGACCTGAACCCCATCGAGGAGGCCAACGGCGTCCGCAGGCTGATGGACGAGAGCGGGCTCACGCAGGAAAAGATCGCCGAGCGCCTGGGCAAGAGCCGCCCGGCGGTGGCGAACCTGCTGCGGCTGCTGACGCTGGCCGAGAGCGTGCAGAAGCTGGTGGTCGAGGGCAAGCTCAGCGCCGGGCACGCCCGGGCGCTGGTGGCGGTGAACCAGGCGCGGCAGGTGCAGCTGGCGAACCTCTGCGTGCAGCAGGGATGGTCGGTGCGCCAGCTCGAGCGCATCTGCGCCCAGCCGGTGAAGGAGCCCGCCCCGAAGACGCCCCGGGCGCGCGACCAGCAGATCCGCCAGCTCGAGGGCATGGCCCGCGAGCTCTTCGGCACCCGCGCCAAGCTCGAGGGCACCCAGCAGAGCGGCCGCCTCACCCTCTACTACTACAGCGAGGACGACCTCCAAAGGATATGGGACGTGCTGGAGATGGCGAAGGAGAAGTGAGCGGAGCGCGGGGCCAAAGGCGCCCCGCGTTCTTCGCGCCAGCCAAAACCGCCGCGCTCCAGAGGCAAGAAAGGATAGATGCCAATGAAACCTAAGCGCAGCATCCTCTTCATCCGCCACGGCAGTGAGAGGACTCGAACTCGAATTTTCCCCGAAAATCGCGGCATTGGGACATGCGCAGAACCAAGGTACACCAATTCTACACCAACGCATATTTGAAGGTGGCAGGTTTGTGGGAAAGCGCGCAAAAGACGGGTTTTTGGCGCGATTGAGCGGAAGGCTCCAAGTGAGCATGCCTTCCGCTTTTTGCGGCGATTCTTGTTGCAAAGCAAGGGGTTGTTCGATATAATGAAGGTATGATAAGCTTTTGATGATCATTTGCTAGAATGATATGACCGCGCTGCCAGTTGCGCAGACTGAGGAGGAAAGTTTGAAACTGCAAGCAGACACGAAGCGCGCGAAAAGGGCATAGGAAAACAGGCCATCAAAAGATGGTCAAGGA
>CANQGC010000340.1 GCA_947600345.1 uncultured Clostridia bacterium | reverse complement strand
CCGATATGTCATCAAGACTCATTCCCAATGCCGCTGCGGCGCGGGCATACTGGTGCAGACCGTGGGCGAGCTGGAGGATTCCATGGACGGCGAGGGCATGATGGAGGCCGAGGCGGCGCACCGGGCGCACTTCCAGGCCCTGTACGAGCGGCTCCGACCCATGTTCCCCGGCATGCTGGCGCTGGGGGCGGGCTGCTGCACGCAGTGCGCGGCTTGCAGCTATCCGGACGCGCCCTGCCGCTTTCCGGAGCGCATGGTGTCGTCCATGGAGGCCTACGGAATGCTGGTGCTGGACGTGTGCAAGCGCAACGGCCTGAGCTACTACTACGGCCCCAACGCAATCGCCTACACCGGCTGCTTCCTGCTGCCTTGAATGCGATGCCGGAACCTTGCCGCCGGGAGGTGTGGATTGTATGAAGCGCGCAGTGTCGAGCGGTGCGGGGAATGAGCGCGCGGATGCCGTCGCGATGCTGGGGACGGCTCCCGTGGGCCGCCTGCTACTGAAGCTGGCGGGGCCGGCCGTGGTGGGCCAGCTGGTAAACCTGCTGTACAACATCGTGGATCGAATCTACATCGGCCACATGCCCGGCGTGGGGCGCATCGCCCTCACCGGTGTGGGATTGTGCCTGCCGGTGGTGACGCTCATCGCCGCCTTCGCCATGCTCATCGCCCAGGGCGGCGCGCCTAGGGCCGCGATCTTCATGGGGGAGGGAAGCTTCGACCGGGCCGAGGAGCTGCTGGGGAACTGCTTCAGCTGCCTCGTGGCCGCGGCCGCGCTGCTCACCGCCGCCTTCTGGATCTTCGGCGAGAAGCTCCTTTGGGTCTTCGGCTGCAGCGCGGAGACCATCGTCTACGCGCTGCCCTACATGCGCATCTACGCCGGAGGCTCGGTCTTCGTGCTGATCGCGCTGGGCATGAACCTCTTCATCAGCACCCAGGGCTTCACGCAGTTCAGCATGCTGTCCGTGCTCATCGGCGCGGGCATCAACATCGCGCTGGACCCGGTGTTCATCTACCTGTTCCACATGGGCGTGCGGGGAGCGGCGCTGGCGACGGTGATCTCCCAGGCCGTGTCCGGAATCTGGGTGGTGCGCTTCCTCACCGGCGGGCGAACCCGGCTGCGGCTGCGGCGGAGATACCTGCGGCCGAGGGCGCGGGTGATGCTGCCCGCGCTGGCGCTGGGGCTTTCGCCCTTCATCATGCAGGTGACGGAGGCCGTGCTGAGCGTCGCCTTCAACAGCTCGCTGCAGCGCTACGGCGGCGACGCGGCGGTGGGGGCGATGACCATCGCCAGCACGGTGATGCAGATGGTCTGGATTCCCACCCAGGGCCTGGGCCAGGGGGCGCAGCCCATCATCAGCTACAACTACGGCGCAAAGAATCCCGAGCGCGTGCGCCAGGGCTTCCGGGCGCTGCTCAGGGTGAGCCTGGGCGTGCTGATGGTATTCTGGCTGCTGGTGCAGTCGTTCCCGGCGTTCTTCGTGCGCATCTTCAACAGCGATCCGGAGCTGTTGGACATCGCCGTGTGGACGCTGCGGCTCTACACCGCGGTGCTGGGCTTCTTCGGCATCCAGATGGCCGTGCAGCAGACCTTCATGGCGCTGGGCAAGGCCAAGGCATCGCTGTTCATCGCCTGCCTGCGCAAGGTGGTGCTGCTGATTCCGCTGATCTACATACTGCCGCACTTCTTCGAGAACAAGGTCTTCGCCGTGTTCCTGGCGGAGCCGGTCAGCGATTCGATCTCCATCATCGTCTCCGCCATCGTGTTCGCGCTAGTGTTCCGGCCGGAGATGGCGAGGCTGAGCGCGGAGGCGAGGGGCGAAAACCTGGCGCGCCGCTGAAGCGGCAAAATCCCGGCTCCACATCCGTGGGCCGGGATTTGTCGCTGTATGGTCTGACTGCCGGGGCAAAGTTAAGCGATGCCGTCCGCCTTGCCGTCGCAGCCGCAGACGATCATGCGGCTCTTGACCAGCTCCTTTACAGCGGCCATGCCCGCCTTGCAGAAGACCTTGGGGTCGAAGGCCTTGGGGTCCTCCAGGGCGACCTTGCGGCAGGCGTCGGTGAAGGCCTTGCGCAGCTCCGTGGCGAAGTTGACCTTGCAGATGCCCCGGGCCACGCAGTCGCGCACATCCTGGTCGGTCAGGCCGGAAGCGCCGTGCAGCACCAGCGGGATGTCCACGACCTTGCGAATCTCGCTCAGGCGCTCCTTGTCCAGCACCGGCGTGCCCACGTAGAAGCCGTGGGCCGTGCCGATGGCCACCGCCAGCGAGGTAACGCCCGTGCGCTCGACGAAGAGGCGCGCCTCCTCCGGGTCGGTGTTGGTGTCGGCGTCGGCCACCAGGTCGTCCTCCTTGCCGCCCACCTTGCCGAGCTCCGCTTCGCAGGGGATGCCCACGGCCCGGGCGACGTCCGCCACGCGCCTGCTCACGTCCACGTTCTCGTCAAAGGGCAGCTTCGAGCCGTCGATCATCACCGATGTGTAGCCCGCCTTGATGGCCTGGACCGCCAGATCGAAGCTGCTGCCGTGGTCCAGGTGCAGGCACACTGGCACGGAGGCGTACTTCGCCTCGGCGGCGGCCATTGCCGCGAACATGTCGAGGCTGGCGTAGCGCACGGTGGAGGGCGTGGTCTGCAGCATCACCGGCGCGCGCAGCTCCTCGGCGGCGGCGATGATGGCCCTGACCATCTCCATGTTCTCGCAGTTGAACGCACCCACCGCGTAGCCGCGCGCCTGGGCGTCCCTGAGCATCCCTTCAGAAGTCACCAGTGGCATGATTCTCTCCTCCTTATGTGTGGTCGGCATGGATGTGCTTTGGTATTTGGGAAGTGGGTTTGGATTACGGGTTTTCGGCGATCATACTCGCCACGGACTCCCGGGAGATGCGGCCCTCCATCGGCCCGAAGGCGGCGGCGTTCAGCGCGCCCGCCGCCGCGCCCATCCGGGCGGCGTCCTTCAAACTCTTGCCCTCGGCCAGGCCGCAGATGAAGGCGGCGTCGTAGCTGTCGCCCGCGCCGGTGGGGTCAACCTGGGTGACGGGGTAGACGCCCATGGTCTCCGCCAGGCCGCTCCGGTCGTAGATCTTCGAGCCCTCGGAGCCGCTCTTGAGCACCAGCAGCTCCAGGCCGGGGTTGTCCGCGAACGCCCGGGCGATGGCCGCGTCCAGGTCCTC